>JBGVFH010000072.1:0-97311 GCA_045120955.1 Eubacteriales bacterium
GTCATAGTCAGCCGTGCGCTTCCCGATGTGCGTGACGGTATGAAGCCCGGACAAAGACGTATCATGTACGCTATGTACGAGGACCATCTTACATATGACAAGCCTTTCCGCAAGTCAGCTACGACGGTAGGTAACGTGCTCGGACGTTATCATCCGCACGGTGACTCGGCGGTATACGGCTCTATGGTAAGAATGGCACAGCCGTTTTCACTTCGCTATCCTCTCATTGAGGGTCACGGAAACTTCGGTAACGTGGACGGCGACGGTGCGGCGGCTTACCGTTATACAGAGGCGAGAATGTCAAAGCTCGCAAACGAGATGATGGCTGACATCGAAAAGGACGTTGTTGATTTTGTTCCGAACTTCGACAATAAGCTCAAAGAGCCTACGGTCCTTCCGTCGAGATTTCCGAATATTCTCGTAAACGGAAGCGTAGGTATCGCCGTCGGTATGGCTACAAACATCCCCACGCACAATCTGCGTGAGGTCATAGACGGTACGATCTTTCTCATTGACAACCCCGATGCCGAGACAAAGGACATAATGCAGTATATCAAGGGTCCTGATTTCCCGACCAGAGGTATAATCTACGGCTCCGCAGGTATATATAAGGCATATTGCACGGGCAAGGGCAAGGTCAGCGTGCGTGCAAGATGCGAGGTAGACGAGGACAAGCACCGCATCGTTGTCACCGAGATACCCTACATGGTAAACAAGAGTATGCTCGTCGAGTCTATTGCAAATCTGCATAAGGAAAAGCGTGTAGAGGGCATTACGGCATTGCGTGACGAGTCGGGACGTGCAGGTATGCGTATCGTCATAGAGTACCGACGTGATGCAAACGGTCAGGTAATTCTCAATCAGCTGTACAAGTACACTCAGCTGCAGGATACCTGTGCTATCAACATGGTCGCACTTGTAAACGGCGAGCCGAAGGTCCTGCCGCTCAAGACCATACTCGAGGAATACATTAAGTTTCAGATGAGCGTCGTTCGCCGCCGTACCGAGTTTGAGCTTAACCGTGCTTTACGTGAAATGCACATCTACGAGGGCTACAAAATAGCTATTGACCACATAGACGAGGTTATCGCAATCATCAAGGCGAGTGCTTCAATTCCCGCTGCAAAGCAGGCACTCATGGACAGATTTGCACTTTCGGATGCGCAGGCGCAGGCTATCGTCGAGATGACTCTCGGTAAGCTCTCGGGCATGGAGAGAGAAAAGATAGAGGAGAGACTTGCAAAGCTGCAGGCACTCGTAGCAGAGCTGCAGGGTATTCTCGCAGATCAAACAAAGATACAGGGCATAGTCAAGGATGAGCTTACCGCTATCCGTGACAAGTTCGGAGACGAACGCCGCACAGAGCTTGTTGAGGCGGAGGACGAGATAGTTCTTGAAGACCTAATCGAGCGCCACCGCTGTGTAATTACACTCACGGGCGGCGGATATATCAAGCGTCTGCCTGCCGACACCTACAACGCACAGCGCAGAGGCGGCAGAGGCATAAAGGGTATGACCACCAAGGAAGACGACTATGTTGAAAACGTCATATCCTCGTCAAGCCATGATTATTTGATGATGTTTACAAATCTCGGCAAGGTATACACGAGAAAGGCATACCTCATTCCCGAGTCCTCCCGCACAGCAAAGGGTACAAATATCGTAAACATACTTGAGCTTGAAGCAGGAGAGAAGATCACTGCTATCATCCCGATAGATACGTTTGATGAGAGCGAGCTTCTCACGATGATAACAAAGCAGGGTGTGATCAAGCGTACCTCTGTGTCAGAGTACATTTATCAAAGAAAGAACGGTAAGAGAGCTATCAGCCTCGATGAAGGCGACGAGCTGTTCGCTGTTTTGCGTACAGACGGTGAGCGTGATATTATCATAGCTACAAGAGACGGCTTTGCTACTCGCTTTGAAGAAGGCAACGTAAGAAGCATGGGCAGAACTGCAAGAGGTGTCAAGGGTATTACGCTTGGCGAAGGGGACGAAGTATGCGGTGTCGTTGTGGTCGAGGAAGGCAAACAGCTGCTCACTATCACAGAGAACGGCTACGGAAAGCGTACCGAGTTTGACGATTTCAGATGCATGGTACACAGAGGCGGCAAGGGTGTCGGTGCTCACAAGATAACAGAGGAGACGGGACGTATCGCTTCTATTGCGGCGGTAAGTGACAGCGACGATGTAATGCTCATAACAAACAACGGCATAATCATCAGAGTTCACGCTGACTCTATCTCCACGTATTCAAGAACAGCAAAGGGCGTTCGCATGATGCGTCTTGACGAGGGTGCGTCTATTGTCAGATTTACCTGCGTTGAGCGTGAAGAAGAAGAGGATGCGGTAGTTATAGACGAGACGGCACTCGTTGAGGACGAGGCAAGCGCTGCCGAGGCGTCACGGGCACATGCGGCAGAGTCTGAGCAAAACTCACAGCAGTAAAAAATAATTTTATCCCGAAAAGGTCTCTCAAAATGAAAAAAACACTTTTTCTCATATTAACACTCGTTGTGTCTGTCTGCTTTTGCTCTTGCTCCTCGAAAATGTCAAACGACGAGGTAATGAACATAGCAAAACCTCTGATAGAGGAGTCGCTTGAGCTTGAGGCGGTGCTTTACGGCACGGGACTCGAGGTCGGAGAGGAGAAATACGGCAAATACAGCAAGGTAAGTTCGGAGCAGTATTTATGCACTCAGGACATAAAGGATGCTCTCGCAGACGTATACACGGCAGAGCTGTGCGATATCATCAAGAACTCCGCACTTAAAGGGAGCACAAGCGAATACGGCAACACTTATGCAAGATATCTTGATGTTGACGGGGTGCTTTATATGTATGACGAGGCAAAGGTATACTTTGTATATCCGAGAAGGTATGACTTTGCAAGTATTGAGACACAAAGCTCAACCGATAAGCGAATTATCTTTACCGTTGATACATACACTGCCGGAGAGGACGGAGCATACTCTGAGACTCCCGAAAACATCGAGATAAAGCTGATATACGATGAGGCTTATGCGGGCTGGAGACTCGACAGCCCTACCTATTGAACATAAAAGCATACGGAGGAAGACATGGCTACTAAAAAAACATCTGCAAAGGCGGCAGGCGGCGATAACGTACAGGACGAAAAGGCTGCGAAGTTAGAGGCGCTCAAGACCGCCATGAAGCACATAGAAAAGGAATACGGTGCCGGCTCTATCATGAAGCTCGGCGACAATGCCAAAATGGAGGTAAGCACCGTATCTACGGGCTCTATAGCCCTTGACCGTGCGCTCGGTGTCGGCGGTATTCCGAGAGGAAGAATTACCGAGATATACGGCCCCGAATCATCGGGTAAAACAACGGTCGCACTCCATGTCGTAGCTGAGGTGCAAAAGCTCGGCGGCACGGCTGCGTTTATTGATGCGGAGCACGCACTTGACCCCGCTTATGCAAAAAAGCTGGGTGTAAATATTGCCGATCTGCTCGTTTCTCAGCCTGATTACGGTGAGCAGGCGCTTGACATCGCTTCGGCTCTCGTAAACAGCGGTGCGGTCGAGATCATAGTTATCGACTCAGTCGCAGCTCTCGTTCCGAAGCAGGAGATAGACGGTGCGCTCACACAGGCAAACGTAGGTCTTCACGCCCGCCTTATGTCAAAGGCTATGAGAACGCTCGCAGGAGCTATCGCAAAGTCAAATACGATAGTTATATTTATAAATCAGCTGCGTGAAAAGGTAGGAGTCCTCTATGGAAACCCCGAGGTAACAACGGGAGGTAAGGCGCTGAAGTTCTACGCTTCTGTCAGAATTGATGTAAGAAAGGGCGAAACTCTCAAAAAGGGCAGCGAAATATACGGCAACCACGTCAAGTGCAAGGTCGTAAAGAATAAGGTCGCACCCCCGTTTAAGACGGCTGAGTTTGATATTCTCTACGGCGTTGGTATTTCAAAGTCCTCTGAGATCGTCAATATGGCGGTTGCCTTTGATATAATAAAGAAAAGCGGTGCGTGGTTCTCCTACAACGGAGAGCGGCTCGCACAGGGTAAGGAAAACGCCATGAAGGAGCTGGAGGAGAACCCCGAGCTTCTCGCTGAGATAGAGGCAAAGGTGCGCGCTATGGCGGCAGAGACGCCTGCAGACGAGGAGATAGAGACGGTCGACGAGGATGAAGAGTTCGACATCCGTGAGTTTGACCTTGGTGACGAGTGATATAATATAAATGAAACAAAAACAGCACTTTCGCTTTTTTTCGAAAGTGCTGTTTCTTTGTTACATAGGAAAATGCGTAATTACGCTCCGCCGTTTGGTTGAGTTAAAGAAGAATCAAAGATACAATAGGCGGGAGGATGGGTGCGGGCACTGCCCGCTTTTTTGTTGCATAGGAAAATGAGTAATTACGCCTCGCCGTTTTTGGTGCTTATGTAACAGAAACAACCGTAGGCGAGAGAATGGGAGCGGACAGTGTCCGCTCCCATTCTGTTATTTTTTGTAAGTCGTGTAGAAATAGTGATTTCCGATTACCATTTCGGTATCCGTATTATCAAAGTCGTCGTAAAGATAAGATGATGAGATCGAGTGGAAATAAAGAATGTTGTCAGATACTCTGTATCCCTCAAGAACGATCTTTGCCGCTATGACGCACTGCTCGAGCGGTGCTTTGTAAACGCTTCCGCTGACCGCAGGTGAGAACTGCCGTCCGTCGAAAATTACGTCATAGATGGTATTGGGATAACGGGAGGAGTCAACTCTGTTAAGTACGACCGTACCGACAGCAAGCTGACCGTAGAACGGCTCGCCTCTTGACTCAGCATTGATTATGCGTGAGAGCCAATAAACCGATTTTTGATTGTAGTAGGTATCTCCTGATTCGATAAATTCTCCTGTAGGGGTCAAATACACAGATTTTGACTCAGTTTCGAAAGAATATTCACATCCGAAGATTTTTGCCATCAAAGACACAGGAAGCCAAATCTGACCGTCCTCACGAAGCGATATACCGTCTTCGATATACAGGTATCTTTCATTTGCAACAACATAGTTGTTGCCGCAGATTGCCTCAAAGCTCAGTCCATCAGCTCTGACCGTAAGTCTGCCGGAGCTTGATGAGTAAATAACCTTGCAGTCGAGCATTGCCTCAGCAAAAAATCTCACAGGCGCATAAACCTCAGAGCCTTCAAGCTCGGTGGTCACACCCGAAACCTGCACATAATTTACAAAGAGAGCTATTTTGTCATCACGAAGCTCAGCCTCGCTTGCGTCCTGCTGAACCTCAAGCTCTATAGCTTTCAGCTCGGCTGACTCGATGACTGTGTTATCTGTTATTTCATCTGCCGCCGCACCGCTGTGGAGAAGAAAGATTGCAACGATCGAGCAGACAAACAGAACACATAAGGCAACCCTGCGCAGAGCAAGTCCGTTAGGTTGCATTTTAATATCTCCTGTCATATTGAAAAATTTTGAGAAAAGCATTTGAAAGATATTTCCAAATGTTCCCTCGGGTTTTTCGCGATTGTTATTTTAGCATACTTGATTTTATAAATTCAAGCTAATTAATTCACCAAATTTGACGGGTCAATATGCTCAAAAATATATACTTTGTACGAAAACAGCCATAAATCATGGCAAATTGGAAAAATCACAAAGTTTTCCACAAGACATTTGCATAAGTTAAATTGTTTCACGTGAAACAATTTTAAAGCTTTACAAGGGAGAAAAGTGTATGTCAAAAGAGCTGTTTTAAAGTCATTTTCAGCTTATATATCACCTCCTGCTGCGGATGATTTCTCCTGCATATGCACGCTTTGTTTTGGATGTGGCGGGTGGAATATCCGCACTTTTTTTGTAAAGATCTTGTTCGGATATGACCGTATGCACTTTGCATGAAAAACATATGCAAGGAGATTTTTACCACTTAATAATATTTTATGCAGTAATGCATGAAATTTTGACAAAAACGAGAATTATTGCGCTTACTGAGCATATTTTTGACGTGATAAATACTTTTAATGTCAAAATATCCTGCGCAGCAAGAGAGTGTGTAAAAGCATATTTTATTCAAATATCTGTAAAGTCAATGATTTTATCTTATGCATAATATTATGCGTTTTTCACAAAAATTCATATTTAATCGGTTGACTTTATTCTGTATAAGTAGTATAATTGTTTTTACGGTAATTAAATTGCCGTCGTGTGCCTATGGCACGGAAAGGATGACGATCATGGCAAGTATCATTGCTTTCGCCAATCAGAAGGGCGGAGTAGGAAAAACAACAAGTGCCGTTAACCTCGCCGCAAGCGTGGGTATTATCGGCAAAAAAGTGCTCATGGTTGATCTTGACCCTCAGGGAAATACGACGAGTGGATTTGGCATTTCAAAAAAGAATGTAAAATATTCATCGTATGATGTTTTGATAGGACGATGCAGCGCCGATGCGGCAGTGATAAAGACAAATTTTGAAAATCTTTGGGTCATGCCGTCTACAATATCTCTTGCAGGCGCAGAGTTTGATCTTTTTTCAATGGATGACCGTGAATACAGACTGCGAGATGCGCTGAAAACCATAGAGAGCGAGTACGACTACATATTTATTGACTGTCCGCCCTCGCTCGGAATGCTCACCGTCAATGCACTCTCAGCGGCGGCGGGCGTCATTATCCCCATGCAGTGCGAATATTATGCGCTTGAGGGCTTGAGTCAGCTGATGATAACTATCAGTAAGATAAAAAAACTGTACAACCAACAGCTTGAAATATGCGGAATACTCTTGACGATGTACAACGGCAGACTTATTCTGACGGCTCAGGTGGTGCATGAGCTGAAAAAATACTATGCAGACAAGCTATTTAGCACCACGATATCAAGAAATGTAAAGCTGTCCGAGGCGCCCAGCTTTGGAATGCCGGTATATTATCATGACAAATTTTGCAAGGGTGCGACCGAATATCTTGAGGTCGCAAAGGAGCTTGTCACGAGAATGTGAATTTGCCCGACTTTTTTAAAGAAGGCGGATGCGGCGCAAGCTATATATATAATATAAGGAAGGAAAGTGAATATGGCTAAAAAACAAGCCGGACTTGGACGCGGAATAGACACCTTGTTTGTTGACAATTCGGTCGAGTCGCAAAACTCTGTGACGACTGTTCGTGTTTCGCAGATAGAGGCGAGAACAGACCAGCCGAGAAAAACCTTTGAGGGAGAGGCACTTGCACAGCTTGCCGATTCTATCAAAGCGCACGGAATATTACAGCCTATACTCGTCAGATCGTCGGGGTCAGGCTATTTTCAGATAATTGCAGGTGAGCGTAGATTCAGAGCGGCGAAGATGGCGGGGCTGACTGAGGTGCCTGTACTGATAACCGAGGCTGATGATGAAACTACGGCACAGATGGCTCTGATCGAGAACGTACAGAGAGAAAACCTCAATCCTCTTGAAGAGGCGCTGGCATACAAGGACCTTGCGGAGAATTACGGATTTACTCAGGAAAAGCTTTCCGAGAAGATCGGCAAGAGCAGATCGGCTATAGCGAACGCAATGCGTTTGCTCGACTTGCCTGACGAGGTGCTTGCGATGCTTCGTGATTCGAAGCTGAGCGCAGGACACGCAAGGGCGCTTCTCGGACTGAAGGACGAGGCGGACGTCATATTCCTTGCAAGAAAAATCGAGGCAGACGGTCTGAGCGTAAGAGCGGTAGAAAACGCCGTCAAAAAGCTCAACAGCAAGGATGAGGACGAGGAAAACGAGGAAATCAAGCCTGCACAGCTCGTTGATTATGTAAAAGCGCTTGAACAAAAGAGCATGGACGAGCTTGGCAGAAAGGTGAAGATAAAGGCTGACGGCAAGGACAAGCACATTAAGATCTACTACGAGGACAACGAGGACCTTGATGCGCTACTTGAAAAGATACTCGGCAAGCACATAGAAGTGTAATGTTTCACGTGAAACATTGATAAACATGTTCAACAAACAACGAAAACAAAATATAATTTATCTTTCAGGAGAAAAACAATGATAGACATTAAATTTTTAAAGGAAAACCCCGAAATAGTAAAACAAAACATTAGAAACAAATTTCAGGACAGAAAGCTCCCTTTGGTAGACGAGGTTATCGCTCTTGATGTTGAGAGCCGTGCTGTTCAGACAGAGGCAAACAATGTAAGAGCTACAAGAAACAAACTGTCAAAGCAGATAGGCGCTCTTATGGGACAGGGCAAAAAGGAAGAGGCTGA
This sequence comes from Eubacteriales bacterium, assembly GCA_045120955.1. GTDB lineage: Bacteria > Bacillota > Clostridia > Oscillospirales > CAG-272 > JAZMZS01. Next base: position 8,218 of record JBGVFH010000072.1, read on the forward strand.
AGAAGTAAAAAAACAGGTCACAGAGGCAACCGCCAACCTTTCTGCGCTTGAAGCTAAAGAGGCTGAGCTTGCCGAGGAAATTAAAAAGCGCATGATGGTCATCCCCAACATTATCGACCCGTCCGTTCCGATAGGCAAGGACGACAGCGAGAACGTTGAGGTTCAGCGTTACGGCGAGCCCAAGGTTCCGGATTTTGAAATTCCTTATCACACGGAGATCATGGAAGCGTTGAACGGCATCGACCTTGACAGCGCAAGAAAGGTCGCAGGAAACGGCTTCTATTATCTGATGGGAGATATTGCACGTCTTCATTCTTCTATTCTTTCATACGCTCGTGACTTTATGATAGGCAGAGGCTTTACCTACTGCGTACCGCCCTTTATGATACGCTCAGAGGTAGTTACTGGTGTTATGAGCTTTGACGAGATGAGCTCGATGATGTATAAGATCGAGGGTGAGGACTTGTTCCTTATCGGTACGTCCGAGCACTCAATGATAGGTAAGTTTATAGATACGATAAACGAAGAGGATGCGCTGCCTTATACTTTGACAAGCTATTCGCCTTGCTTCCGTAAGGAAAAAGGCGCACACGGTATAGAGGAGAGAGGCGTATACCGTATACATCAGTTTGAAAAGCAGGAAATGATCGTAATATGCAAGCCCGAGGAGTCTCCGATGTGGTTTGACAGGCTCTGGCAGAACACGGTCGACTTGTTCAGAACCCTCGATATTCCCGTTCGCACGCTTGAGTGCTGTTCGGGAGACCTTGCAGATCTGAAGGTAAAATCCGTTGACGTTGAGGCATGGTCGCCCAGACAGAAGAAATACTTTGAGGTTGGCTCATGCTCAAATCTCGGTGACGCTCAGGCAAGACGTCTGCGCATCCGTGTAAACGGCAAGGACGGAAAGTATTTTGCACACACGCTCAACAATACGGTCGTAGCTCCTCCCCGCATGCTCATTGCGTTCCTTGAAAACAACATGAACGCTGACGGAAGCATCAACATTCCCGAGGTGCTTCGTCCTTACATGGGCGGGCAGACCCTTATAAAATAAGGAAAAAAACAAAGAAAGGCAACGGATATGTCGGAATTCTTTTCGGAAATATATCATATTTATGACGACACTATATATCAGACCTTGAATTTTGATCCTGACACTTTGCGGCTCGTTATCATATTTGTATGGATAGGTGCGGTGATCGCATTTGTCGGTTCGTTTTACGCAAATCACTATCTCGGCGGCTTTGTGCAGAGTCTGATAGGCTCGGGCGCAAATTCACCCGAGAGCGCAAAAACGCTTGCACAGCTCGGTATAAACAAGCTGAGTCTGCTTGCGTTTTCCCTGCGTGAAGGGTCGGTATTGCGCAGAACGGTTATGTCAAAGAATGTACTTGACTCAGAAAACGCACCGAATATAAGTCAAAATCTGACCGACATGGAAACAAATGACAATGATAGCGGCAACAAAGCAGAAAAAGCAGAAAATACAAGGAAAGCAAAAAAGCAAAAAGAGGACATAGCCTCGCTTGCTTTTTACATTCCTTCGGAGCGGCAGGAATATGCACAAAACCGCTACCGCAGAAAGGGAAACGGCGTGCTTGCACTGACGCTTTCGATAGCGGTGATAACCTTGGTATGCTTTTTGCTTGTCGTTTTCGGGCCGTGGCTGATGCAGATCTTGGACGAGCTGCTCACCAATTTCAGCAAAAGCGAGTAAATCAAGGAGAAACATATGAGCGAAGGCTACAGAACATCAAAAAGAAAAAGGCAAACTCTTCGCCGCAGAAGCTCTCCGGCAAAGAAGATACTTACGGTTGCACTATTTGCTTTAGCGGCTGTGGCGATAGTCGCCATTGCGCTTATTGCGAGCGGATTTAGGTATACGGTCGAGCACGTTACGACTGCGGGCGGTGAGCAGATACGAATAAGCTATGTCGGATTTATGCGTGACGGCAAGCCGACAAGCGGCAGTATATCAGCCTCTGACGGGGTCAAGGGCACGGTTGCGCAGAGCACGGTCGAAGGTGCGGCGGGCGAGACTGTTCAAATAAAGATCGTATACTCGGACGGCTCTGTTTATGAAGGGGAGCTTGCGGGGCTTATCCGACAGGGCAAGGGCAAGCTGACCTATGCAAACGGTGATGTTTACGAGGGGCAGTTTAGCAATGACACGATCGACGGAACAGGGAAGTTTTACTACTACTCGACGGGCGATACCTACGAGGGGCAGATATCCGGAGGACAAAAGGTCGGTGTAGGCACATACACATACTTTGACAAGACCGTGTACTCGGGACAGTATCAAAACGATATGCCAAACGGCAAGGGCACGCTTACATACTATGACGGGTCTGTGTACGAGGGTGACTTTGTAAACGGAACTCTGTCCGGAAGCGGAAAGTATACATACGCAAACGGGGATGTTTACGAGGGACAGTTTGAAAACGGAAGAGCGAACGGCACGGGCGTATACAGCTTTGCCTGCGGAGACAGATACGAGGGTGAATTTTCGGGCGGAATGATAAACGGAAGCGGAAAATACACCTGGGCAGACGGCAGAGACTATACGGGCCTTTTCAAAGACGGAATTGCCGTGCTTTCCGACGGCACCGAGGGTGCTGAGGGAGAGAGCGGCGAGAGTGCTGAAGGCGCTGAGAGCTGAGCGCACTTGCGGAAGACGGCATTTTATACAAAATAACAGCATCGGCAAAACGGCTGAGACGGGTGATATTCACAAAATGAACACCTATCCTTCATACAGGCAAAATAGTCGTATGTTATATTTTCGGTGGTAATGCCGAAAAAAGTATAATTTGATATAAAAAATGTAAAAACAAAATCCTATAAAACACAGGAGACAGACATGATAAAAATCGAGCATCTTGTAAAGAGATACGGCAAGAATTATGCACTTGACGATATCAGCTTTACGGTAAACAAGGGAGAGATCGTCGGTTTTCTCGGGCCGAACGGAGCGGGAAAGTCCACCACGATGAACATTCTCACCGGTTACCTTTCATCAAACTCGGGAGTAGCCGAGATAGACGGTGTCGACATACTCGAGCACCCGCTTGAAGCGAAGAAAATGATAGGATACCTGCCCGAGCAGCCTCCGCTCTACCTTGATATGACGGTCGACGAGTATCTTAACTTCGTCTACGAGCTGAAAAAGTGTGAGCTTAACCGAAAAAAGCATATTGCGGAGATATGTGAGGTAGTCAAGATAAAGGATGTCAGAAAGAGAGTCATCCGCAACCTTTCAAAGGGATACCGTCAGCGTGTGGGCATAGCTCAGGCACTTATCGGAAATCCCGAGGTGATCATTTTTGACGAGCCGACGGTAGGACTCGACCCCAAGCAAATAATCGAGGTAAGAAATCTGATAAGAATGCTCGGAAAGAGCCATACAGTCATTCTCTCGACACATATTCTGCCTGAGGTGCAGGCTGTATGCGACAGAATAGTTGTTATAAATAAGGGAAAGATAATCGCCGACAAAAAGACGGAAGACATCACTCAGGCGGTAAACGAAAACAGACGCTTTACCGTAAAGATATGCGGTCCTCAGCGTGAGGTGCTGTCATTTTTGCGCTCGAAAAACGGTATACTTTACGCAGAGGTGGGTACCGACAGAGACGGAGATGCGTATTCGTACCATATCGAGTGTGCAGCCGGCGTTGACATGAGAAAAAATCTGTTCTTCTCGCTTGCCGAAAAGGGATGGCCGATCATCGGTCTTGAGTCTGTCGGCACAAACCTTGAGGACGTATTTATCAGTCTCATTGATAAAAAGGTCAGCTCAAAGTCAATAGCAAAAAACAGGGGGAATGAATAATGCTGGCAATATATAAAAGAGAGCTTCGCTCCTATTTTACAAATCCTATCGGCTTTGTGTTCTTTGCGGTATTTCTTGCATTAGCCGCAGCACTCGGCTGCTACACAACGATAAAAGCGTCAACGCCGACGACTGATGTGTCAACATACTTTACGATGATGCTGTTCGTGCTTGTCATCATCGCACCGCTTCTCACGATGAAGCTCTTTTCCGAGGAAAAGAAGCTTCGTACAGAGCAGCTTTTGCTCACGGCACCCGTCAGCATAACGAGCATGGTATTTGCAAAGTTCTTTGCCGCACTGACCCTTTATGCGGCGGCGCTGCTTCTCACAAGCTTTAACATGATACCGCTCTTTATCTATGCCGACCCCGAGGGTGCGGTCATTTTAGGAAACTACATTGCCATATTCCTTGTCGGCAGTGCTTTCCTCGCTATCGGCGTATTTATGTCCAGCCTTACGGAAAACCAGCTTGCGGCTGCCGTTTCCACGACTGCCGTACTGCTTGTCCTTTTGGCTGTTTCATTTGTAAATTCGGCTATCGACTCATACGTTGTGCGTTCGATACTCAGCTGGATATCTATCTACTCCCGTTACAGCGCATTTACATACGGTGTATTTGATTATGTAGCGGTGCTCTATTATGTGTCTATTTGCTTTATATTCTGCTATCTCACGATACGCATATATGAGCTCAGACGCTGGAAATCTTAAAAGGAGGAGCCGAGAAATGAAGCATGATTCAAGAAATCTGAAATACGGCGGTACTGCTGCCGCAGTTTCAGTGATACTTATTGCAGCAATAATACTTATAAACGTAATATTTACGGCTCTGAGTGCAAAGTATTCCTTTTACACCGATATGACAAGTCAGATGACCTATACGCTCTCCGAGGAGGCGAAGGAGGTACTCTCCGATGTGACCGAGCAGGTAAAAATAATATTCTGCCACGACAAGGACTATATCGAGTCCGACTCGCAGATGCGTGACATAATGCTCACAGCAGAAAACCTTGACCGTGAGTTTGAGTGGCTTTCGGTTGAGTTTGTCAACACTATAGCAAACCCGAACAAGGTCTCAAAATACAAGCTCAACTCCTCTGACCCCGTATACACGACTCACGTTATCGTTGAGAGCGGCGAGGAATGGAGAAAGCTGTCGAGAAATTCGTTTTTCGTAGTTGACACCGACGAAGAGACGGTATGGGGACTTCAGGCAGAGGAAAAATTCGCCTCCGCTATCCTTGGCGTAACCGCCGCACAGACACCTATCGCATATTTTACGACGGGTCACGGCGAGGAGGTATCCGAGACACTTATCGAGACTGTTTCAAACGCAGGCTATGACGTAAGATACATTGACCTGATGAAGGAGAATATCGACCCCGATGCCCGCCTTATCATCATCAACGGTCCGCAATACGATTTTTCGGGCGGATATCAGTTCTCCGAGGACGAGAGCGGCAATACAACAGTCACCGCTACCACCTCCGAGCTTGAAAAGATAGACAAGTTCCTCTCGCAGGATTACGGCTCTCTTATGACCTTCGTTGACCCGTATGCAAACGACCTGACAAACCTTGAGCAGTATCTCTATGAGTGGGGCGTTGTGTTCGACAACAATATCGTAAAGGACGAGTCGCAGGCTGTGTCTATCGACGGTCAGTCTGTCGTAGCAGAGTATTGCACGGATGCAACTCTCGCTTCAAACCTTATTGACGAGATAGCTACCCTTGCGACAAGACCCAAGACCATATTTAAAAACACATCTACAATCTCTATCTCTCCGACCTTCTCTGAGGTAAGAGACACGGATGATACATCAGCAAACGGCATGGGTGCTCCCACGGGCTCTTTTAGCTCAAGCACCTCCTCTGAGGTAAGAGACATCTCGCCCGTGTTTAAGACAAGTGCGTCTGCAACGGTCACGGGTACAAAAGGAGAGGCTGTAGAGAACGCCGTCATTCCCGGAAATCTCATGACCATATCCCGTCAGACAAAGATAGTCAACAATGAGTATTTCTACTCATACGTTCTGTGTGCGGGTACGGTATGCTTTGACGATCTGGAGTGGACAGCGTCCAACGTATACGCAAACGAGGATGTTATCTATGCCGCACTCAAGCAGTTCGGACGTGAAAACGTACCGTCGGGTATAGGCTTTAAGGAATATGCAAACTACGATATCGAGGATATGACGACCTCCGAGGCGGACAGCTGGACCGTTCTTCTTGTTACGGTTCTTCCCGTTGCTTTCTCGGTAGTCGGCGCAGTAATTTGTATTCGGAGAAAATATAGATGAGTAAAAAACAAAGAACATTGGCAATTATCCTCGGCGCTCTTTTCGTGGTGATGCTGGTATGTTATTTTGTGATAATAGTGCCGCTTACAGCTACGGAGGACGGCTCTGACGGAGATTCAAGCTCCGACCGTGAGATGATGTACGTTCATACGGAGCGTGCGAACATCAAGAGCATCGAGGTAAAGAACAGCTACGGAACGTATGCTTTTGTCCGTGACAAGAATGATAAATTCGTTATTAAGGGCTGTGAGGGCGCATCATACGATGCAACACTTTTCTCAACTCTTGTGACAGATTGCGGATATACACTTTCAAAGGCAACGGTAGAAAACGATAACGCAGAAAATCTTGCCGAGTACGGACTTGATGAGGCATCCGACCCTGCTTACTACATCCTCACCACAAAGGAGGACGAGCAGTACAAGGTCTGGATTGGAGATATGATACCCTCAAACGGCGGTTATTACGCAAGGGCGGACGGCGAGAACAAGGTGTACGTTCTCGATACGACCCTTAAATCAACGGTCCTCTCGCCTATCGAGGCGTTCGTTACCCCTACGCTCATATATCCCACCTCACTTAATACCTACTTTATGATAGATGAGTTTTCTATCTATCACGGCGCATACATGGGAGAGGAAGAGGACTCTGAGGGCGAACAGGGCGTCGACACCTCGGCAACTGACGGCACAGCAGCCGACAACGGCACAGGCACGTCCTCCGAGAAGATAAAGCCGTATGTCAGCTTTCATTACGTAGAGGAAGCGGACAAAACGATATATTCATCGGCATCGAGCTTCCATATGGATGAGCCGGGCGACGGGATATACATTCCGTCGGGATATCTTGACAGCACCTTACAGCTCTTTATCGGCTATGCGGGAAGCGAAACCGTAAAGCTTGCCCCCGTTGACGCTGACCTTGAAAAGTACGGGCTGATCGATGCGGAGTATTCGATCCTTCTCGTCAACAACGCCACCACTACAAACAAGAACGGCGAGACAGAGTATGTGCCCGTAGTCAACCTTGTTTACTACAGCGATATGCAGACAGACGAGGAAACAGGGGTGGATTTCAGATACGCATATTCCGTTTTGTTCGGAATTATCGCAAAGGTGCCCTACTATGACTGTGCGTTCTTAGAGTATGATCTCAACACATGGACGAGCAACACGCTTTTCTCAGTCAATATAGATAACGTCAGCAGTATTCAGGTAGAGGGCAAGGATACCGACATCACCTTTACTCTCAGAGGCGACGGAGAAGCTCTCGTTGTTACAGACAGCAACTCTCATACCCCCGAGGTAAAGAACTTCAGAAAGTTCTATCAGGTCATTCTGGGTATGTCCAAGGGCGGTTATGTTACTCTCACGGAGGATCAGTGCAAGGCGCTTGAGTCTGATGAAAAGAATGTAACAGCAAAGCTCACTATATCCTTCGAGGACGGAAACGCTTATGTTTACCGCTTCTACTCGTACGGTGTACAGACATACTACACGATAAACGGAGAGGGCGAATTCTACCTTCCCACAGCGCAGGTAAACAAGCTCATCGCAGATGCGCAAAGAATTACCAAGGACGAGGTAGTAAACCCCGATAACGCATATTGATGCAAAAAAATAAGCAAAAATAAAAAAGCACGCTCGAAAATGAAAAGTCTTCGGGCGTCTTTTTTGTTGCATAGGAAGTTGAAAAATTACGTTTCGCCGTTTTGCTGTGCTTCTGTAACAGACAAAAACGATAGGAGAGAGGACGGGGAACTGCGTGCATTTTTGTCATTGGGTATTAAATTTACATTGTTTATACGCCCGTGTCATACTGAGCGAGCGTATGCGAGTCGAACTCCGAGCGAAGCGCAGGAGCGGCGGGGCGGAGGTTGTGACGGTATCTCGGGCGTAGAAACGCAGAGACCGCCCCCGCCCGCGTCATACTGAGCGAGCGTATGCGAGTCGAACTCCAAGCGAAGCGCAGGAGCGGCGGGGCGGAGGTTGTGACGGTATCTCGGGCGAAAACAAAACGGCGGCGGATAAGAATCCTTACGCAAAAAACGGAGACGCTCTTTTTGAAAAGCGTCTCCGTTTCGGGAAAAGACCTTTTAAAAGCCTCTGTCCGCACCGTTATTCTATTATTTATTTATCTTTGCGAGAGCCGCCAAAATACCTTCCTTTGTGGCACGGTATTTTTCGAGCTTCTGACGCTCGCCTTCGACTACGGCGGCAGGTGCTTTTGCAACGAAGCCCTCGTTTGCGAGCTTCTTTTCTATTCTTTCTATCTCGCCGTCGTTCTTTTTCAGCTCTGCCTCAAGGCGGGCTTTTTCTTTTTCCATATCGACTATTTCCGACAGGGGAATATACGCCGTTGCCGCATCCGTGACAACGCTTACAGCTTCCTCGCCCTCGTATGCGTCTACGACCTTTACTGTCGTTGCAGAAGCAAGCTTGACAAAGAACTTGTGCGAATACTCACCGAAGACCTCCTTGTCGTCGGTCACGATGAACAGCTCCGCCTTCTTTGAGGGGGGAACGTTCATTTCCGAGCGGCGGACACGGACGGCACGGATGACTGCGATTATCTTTTCAAACGCATCAGCCTCCTGCTCGTAGTCGAGCGCCTTGTCGTATACGGGGAATTCACTTATCATGATACTTTCGTCGTCATGAGGCAGCGACTGATATATTTCCTCTGTGATAAAGGGCATATAGGGGTGGAGAAGCTTGAGAGTTTGGCGCAGAACATACGCAATGGTTCTCTGAGCGGTCTCACAGCCCTCGTCCTCTTTGTTTGAAAGTCTCGTCTTGGAAAGCTCAATGTACCAATCGCAGAATACATCCCAGATAAAGTCGTATATTTCCGAGAGCGCAACGCCGAGCTCATAGTTTTCGAGGTTAGCGTTGACTCTGCCTGCGAGTGTGTTGAGCTTTGACAATATCCATTTGTCCTCGGGAGCGAGCTTGTCGGGGTCGGCTGCTGCGGTGTCCTCAATGTCAAGATTCATCAAAACAAATCTTGCCGCATTCCACAGCTTGTTAGCAAAGTTTCTTGCCGCCTCTATCTTTTCGTCCGAGAAGCGCATATCGTTTCCGGGTGAGTTGCCCGATGCAAGAGCAAATCTGAGCGCATCTGCGCCGTAATCCTTGATTATCTCGAGCGGGTCGATGCCGTTTCCGAGCGACTTTGACATTTTTCTGCCCTGTGCATCACGCACAAGACCGTGAATGAGCACGGTGGAGAATGGCTTTTCTCCCATCCATTCAAGACCTGAGAATATCATTCTCGAAACCCAGAAGGTGATGATGTCATAGCCTGTTACGAGTGTGTTTGTGGGATAAAAGTATTCAAGATCCTCTGTCTTGTCGGGCCATCCCATGGTAGAGAAGGGCCAAAGAGCGGACGAGAACCACGTGTCGAGCGTGTCGGGATCCTGACGCATAGCCTTGCCGCAGCATGGGCAGACTGCGCTGTTTTCTTTTGTAACGACGATCTCGCCGCAATCGTCACAGTAAAATGCGGGAATTCTGTGTCCCCACCAGAGCTGACGGGAGATGCACCAGTCACGGATGTTTTCCATCCAATGGAAGTAATTTTTGTCAAATCTCTCGGGAACGAATTTTATATCTCCGTTTCTGACAGCGTCGATGGCAGGCTTTGCGAGGGGCTCCATTTTTACAAACCATTGAAGCGAAACTCTCGGCTCAACGGTAGTGCCGCAGCGGTAGCAGGTGCCGACGTTGTGAGAGTAGTCCTCGACCTTGATAAGATAACCGCCTGCCTCGAGGTCGGCAACTATTGCCTTTCTTGCTTCAAATCTGTCCATGCCCGCATACTTCTCGTACTCGTCGATGATCCTTGCGTCAGGTGTCATAACGTTGATTACGGGGAGATCATGTCTGCGTCCTACCTCAAAGTCGTTGGGGTCGTGTGCGGGAGTGATCTTAACAACGCCCGTACCGAAGTCCTTTTCAACGTATTCATCGGCAACGATCGGTATCTCACGGCCTACGAGCGGAAGAGTGAGAGTCTTTCCGACAAGATGCTTGTATCTTTCGTCTGACGGATTTACAGCGACGGCGGTATCACCGAGAAGTGTCTCGGGACGGGTCGTAGCAAGCTCAAGATAGCCTGAGCCGTCAGTGAGCGGATAGCGTATATGCCAAAAATGACCTGCCTGATCCTCGTATTCTACCTCTGCATCCGATATTGAGGTGAGACAGTGGGGGCACCAGTTGATTATTCTTTCGCCTCTGTAGATGAGTCCCTTTTCATAAAGACCGACAAAGACCTCCTTTACAGCCTCTGAGCAGCCCTCGTCAAGTGTAAAGCGTTCACGGCTCCAGTCGCAAGAGGAGCCGAGCTTTTTGAGCTGAGAGATGATACGTCCGCCGTACTGCTTCTTCCATTCCCAAGCACGCTCGAGAAACTTCTCTCTGCCAAGATCCTCCTTTGTCAGACCTTCTTTTTTCATAGCTTCTACTATCTTTGCCTCTGTTGCGATAGAGGCGTGGTCAGTACCCGGCAGCCAAAGCGTGCAGCAGCCACTCATACGCTTGTAGCGGATGAGTATGTCCTGCAGCGTGTTGTCAAGTGCGTGTCCCATATGAAGCTGTCCCGTAATGTTCGGAGGGGGAATAACTATCGAATATGCGGGCTTTGTTTTGTCGATTGTCGGAGTGAAATACTTTTTCTCGCACCACTCATTGTATATGCGCTCCTCAAAGGAGGCAGGCGAGTATGTTTTTTCAAGCTCGTGTTTCATGTTTGTTTTCCTTTGTAATTATATAATTATTTTTATTATTATCTTAGATATCACAGCCGCAGTGTCAAAATCAAAAAGCGCCCTGTGTGTCAACCGACACACAGGGCGGCTCAAACCGCGGTACCACCTGTATTCGCCGCTGAGTAAGCGGCGCTCTTATGTACTTTTTTAACGGTAAGCACCCGTCAGGTTCTACTAAAGGGGCATATTCGCCGACTCTTTCCTCCTGCCGCTACGGAACTACAAAACACAGCCTACGGTACGCACTCACACCACCCTGCGCTCTCTTTGACCGTATTCCGCCGCATTTACTTTCCGTCAATGCGTTTTATACTTTTATATTTAGAAGTTTATCACAGAAAAAACCGATTGTCAACCGAAAAAGTTCAATTAGAGCGCTTGCACAGACAAAAACTTTGCGCAAAAATCGTACATTCATCCGTGACTGGGAAGTCCGTCATAGCCCGGATTTTCAAACTTGAATATCTCGACCTCGCCGTTCTTGACCGCTTGTGCGTAGTCGGAGACGGATGCAAGTCTGCGCCCGCACAAAATACCGCCGAGATATTTTTGGTTGACCTTGTGATTGTCACTGCCTCCCGTTATCGGAAGCGAAAACTCATCTGCATACCAACGGGCACGCCTGTCGAAGGGCATATCCTCGAGGTGCGCCGCATTCATCACCTCGACTGCGTCAACACAGTCGGGCAGCAGCCGTATCGTCTTTATATACGAGCGTTGGCGAAACGGATGCGCATGAACGATAAAGGCACCGCTCTCATGCGCAAGAGCACAAAACTCGGGTAGAGACAGCTTGTCGCAGTCCTCGTTTGCGAGCAGCCACTCTTTGTCAAGCCCGTATACCAAAAATTCGGTAGCGGCATGGTTGTATTCTATGCCGAAGAACACATCCAGCCCGATCTTCTCGCCCTCTGCCCTTGCGGCTTCATAGCCCGAGCAGAACAGCGCCACCTTCTCCTGCCAGCTCATGCCGTCCTTTGCCGTGGTGTTTCCGTTGAAAAAGTGATCGGTAATGATTATCCCGTCGTAGCCGTGCCCCTTGTAGTATCTTGCCATATCGGCACCGGACAATTTTCCGCATTTTGATGCCTGCATTGTGTGTACATGCGTATCGTACTTATACATTTTTCTCTTCTCAGTCGATCTTTTCGGTTATTATTTCTGCCTCGATATTTGTTCTGCCGTCCTCTCTGACGGTACGGATGTAATATGTGTCGTCATCATTCGCACGGTATACCTTCAGCGTCTGACCGAAGGGTGCCTCGTTTAAAAACGAAATGCTCATGGAAGTCACCCTGCCAAAGCTCTGAGTGAATACAAAATCACAGAGCATATCCGCATATACGGTGTTGTTCATGTGTACGTTTCTGTCAACGTCCGAGTAGCTGACCGTTCTTTCGCCAACGAGAGACAAGCGGTCGAGCGGTATCGGAATTTTAGCCGGAACGTCAAGCTCAAGCGCATCGTCCTCACGGTAGTTTATCTCAACGTCTCCCACACGCACCAGCTTTCGGTGTTTGATATCAAGAAGTGCCCATATCGAGCTTGCCTCAGCTACCGTCATGCCGTCACGCACAATGCGGTAAGCACGCAAAAAACTGCAGCGTTGGCTTTCCACCGCCCATGTCTGCACCTCTATCTCGTCCTGTGCGTGGATATCCGCATAAACACTAAGTGAGATTTTTGACAAAACAAAGACATACCCCTGCTTTGCAAGCTCTTCATAGGAAGGGCCGTCGGCTATCATGCAGTTGCCTGCGACCTCTTGCATATATCTGAGTATCGCTCCGGTGCGCAAAATGCCGTTTCTGTCTGTATATTGAGAGATGACCTTGTATTTTTCGCTGTACTTCATATTTCTCCGCCCTTTATTTTTATTACAACTATATATTTTACTATTAAAAGGAAAATAAATCAAGCATTTTATATAATTATTTTCTTTTGCACAAAACGGATGCTGTTTTTGGGCTTTTTCATACTCAAAGAAAATGCGTTTTTGAAAAAAGCCGATAAAAAGATGTGTGAATGTTGAAATATCCGATAAAACATATTATAATAAACTGAGAAGAAAGGCATAGGCGGTAGAAAATGAAGATAATAAAAGACCCGTATACAAAACTGAATACACGGACCGTTGTTGCTCTCGGGTGCTTTGACGGAGTGCACACGGCGCACGCAGAGGTCATCTCACATGCCGTACAAAAGGCGGCGGAGCTTGGATGCGGTGCGGCTGTATGGTGCTTTTCCGAGCCGCCGAAAAATGCGTATCTCAAGGTACCCGTGCCGCTTATCTGCGACGAAGAGGAAAAGGCACGCCTAATACGCAAGCTCGGTGCGGATATACTCATATCCCCCGACTTTAACGAGAAAATAAGCGCCGTGAGCGCCGAGGCTTTTGTGCGTGAGCTTCTGTTTGAATATGCGGGGGCGGTGCACGTTGTCTGCGGAGGGAATTATACCTTCGGCAGGGGCGGCTGCGGCAAGGCGGAGGATCTCTGCCGTATTTGCAAGTCCTTGGGCATAGGGGTGAGCATTGTCGGTGATGTCAGCATTGACGGGGTAAACGTCAGCTCGACCCTTGTTCGTGAGGCTGTCGAGAACGGCCAGACCCTCTACGCTGCAAAGATGCTCGGACGGGATTTTTCGCTGTGTGCGGATATATCCGAGTGCGAGGGCGGCATGACAGAGTTTTTTGTTGGGAGAAAATATCTGTCGCCCGCCGAGGGAACATACAAGGTCACGGTAAGGTGCGGAGCGAGGCGTGAGAGCTGTGATGCAAGCGTGAAAAAAACACTTGACGGTGCACGCATATCTCTGCCGCTTGCCTTTGACGGAGGGAAGCTTCGTGTCAGCTTTGTATCAAACAGAGTAAGAGAGAAAAAAACGGTCGGGTAGGGTCTGCCCGTAGGATAGAGAGCTGGCATACGAAAAAAGCTCGGAGGTAGCCGACATGAAAATTCTGATGCTGACCTCCCGTATGGATATCGGGGGAGCAGAGAGTCACATATATACCTTATGTACGGAGCTTACACGGCTGGGACATAAGGTTTTTTGTGCATCGTCGGGCGGAAGGACGGCAGAGCTGCTTTCAGAGTCGGGGGTCATGCACATATCCCTTCCCCTTGACAAAAAGGACCCCGTCTCGGTCGTGCGTTCTCTTTGCGGTATCCGCCGTATCATCCGAGAGCACTCGATCGACACGGTGCATTCACATTCACGCATCCCCTCGGTGCTTGCGGGATGGCTTAGAAAGCATATGAAAACCGCCCGCTTCGGGTTTGTGAGTACGGCGCATATGCCTTTTCACAGCTCTGCGCTGCTTCGGCGCTTGAGCGATTGGGGCGAGCGGACCGTTGCGGTAAGCGAGGATATCAAGGATTATCTGACGGGCGAGTACGGCGTGTCAAAAGAGAATATCAGCGTTATTTTAAACGGTATAGATACGGATAGCTTCACCCCCTCCGACAGCGAAAAACGAGCTGCCGCAAAGAAAGCGCTCGGTATATCTCCCGACGCTTTGGTGCTCTGCTGTGCGGCAAGAAGCTCACAGAGCAGAGCGGCGATGCTGTTGTATCTGAGCGAAAATGCGCCGTCCGTTCTCAGAGAGGGCGAGGTGCTGTTGCTGTTGCTGTCGGGAGCCGTCGGATTTGAGAGGGACATGACAGAGAGGATAAGAGAGGCGGCGAGCCGTGCGAATTGCTTGCTTAGCAGAGAGGCTGTCATAATAATAGAGGGAAAGGCGGATATCTGCCCGTATCTGTGCGCAAGTGATATCTTTATAGGTGCGTCGAGAGCCGCCGCTGAGGCTATGAGCGCAGGCGTTTGCGTAATACTTGCGGGAAACGAGGGATACGGCGGTATAATAAACGGGCAAAACGCCCGTGAGCATATCCGCACAAATCTCACCTGCCGAGACAGCCGCATTGACTTTTCGGCTGTTTTGTCGGATATAGAGCGGCTAAGGGATGCGGATGAGCGCTCTCGCCTGTCTGAATTTTGCCGTGGCTTTGCGCTCTCTCACTTCTCCTCCGTCCAAATGGCAAAGGAGACGGAGCAGGTATATCTGAGCCTTGTTCCAAGAGAGGCAAAGGGAGATATTTTGCTCGTCGGTCATTACGGAGCGGATAATGTCGGGGATGATGCCGCACTTGTACGAATTGCCGATGCGCTCGGATGTGATTACAGACTTCATATCGTTTGCAAGAGCAAAAAAAAGCTCGGGCGGATATGCCCCCACAGAGGTATTTGCCGTACTGATGTTTTGAGCATTGTCCGCACCGCAAAAAAAGCACGGGCGGTCATCTTCGGCGGCGGAAATCTGATGCAGGATATCACCAGCCGCCGCTCGCTTTTTTATTACGCAGCGCTCGCAAGGGTATGCCGCAGATACTGCGGCAAGCTTGCCGTTTTCTCAAACGGTATCGGACCGCTTTTGCACAGGCGCTCTGAAAAATACGCCGAAATGCTGCTCGCCGCCGCAAACTATATCTCCATGCGTGAGTCTGACTCTGCACGGTATGCACGGTCGCTCACGGCAAGAGAGGATATACGGCTCGGAGCGGACATTGCTCTGATAGGACGGTCAAACGGCGAAGGGGCACAGCGTCTGATAGAAAAATACGGACTGACCGAGGGCGGATATTTTGTCGTCTGCCCACGTGTCGGACAGCATAGGCGTGATACAGAGGCGCTTGTCGGGTTTATCTCAGAGAAGAAAAGGGAAAAGCTGACGGCGCTTGTCATCCCGATGCAGAGGGATGCCGATGCCCGTGTGTGCAAAAGCATCGTTGACAGAGCTGACGGGGCTGTGCTTGCCCGTGAGCGGCTTGATGCAGACGATATAGCCGAACTGCTCTCTCACGCACGCTTTGCGCTCGGAGCAAGACTGCATATGTCCATTCTCGCCCTGCGCACGGATACCGCCTTTGTCGGGTACGACACCGACGGGCGGATAGGCTCGTTTGTTTCTTATGCAGGGTGCGGAGGGTGTCTTAGGTCGGGGAGCTTCGGCTCACAGCAGCTGCTTTCGGCTGTAGATGCAGAAGTGACGGCGCATAGCCGCCGCCCGTATGCGCATTGCGCAAAAAAACTCCTCGAGCGTGCGCATGAGGATATTGTATCCTTGTGCGGTTTTGTCGGGGAGCAAGGGGAATAGATAATTGATAATAAATGATGATGTGTGAAAAAAAGCGAAAAAATGCCTACCGCCGTCGGGGCGGAGCTCACCGCAAAGCGCTTTCACCCATCTGTGATGAGGATATAACTGAAAAACCGCCGACGTTGTCGGCGGTTTTTTGCATGGTGCTCCATCGGAGATTCGAACTCCGGACACCTTGATTAAAAGTCAAGTGCTCTACCGTCTGAGCTAATGGGGCAAAATCATGCTTTAATATAATACCACAGATAATCCCCAATGTCAACACTTTTTCAAAAATATTTTTTCAGGTTTATTTTTCCTTTTTTTTGCCGACAGCAAGAACACGGTCGAAATAATAAGAGCAAAGCCGATAATGTCAACCGGCATAAAGGTATTTCCCAGCCACAGCCATGATATGACCGCTGAGGAAACCGGCTCGATGCTTGCGATAACGCTTGCTTTCATGGGACCGACATCGCTTACGGCTTGCAGATACAGAGAAAAAGCCGCAACAGTTCCGATAAGGACGATAGCGGCTGTTGCGAGCACGCTTCCCGTATCAAGGCTGATATGTGTTTTCCAGACACGCAGAGCAAAAAAAAGTATCACACCGCCGACGGTCATTCCATAGCCGCTGACGACGGCGCTTGACCTTTTTTCTATGACCTTACCCGGAATAAGAGTATATGTAACGACACTCACCGCCGCCAAAATACTCCACACAAGCCCCTTTGTTGATATGACAAGGCTTGACGGGTCTGCGTGTGTGGCAATGAGAAAAGTACCCGTCACCGCAAATATGACAGCCGTTACCTCGGCGGGCGTGGGCAGCTTTCTGCGCATCACGCACACGACTATTGTGACAAGCACGGGGCCCACGTACTGTATGACCGTAGCTGTTGCCGCATTTGTATACTTTATAGCGGTAAGATACGAGAGCTGACACAGCATCATGCCGAAAATACCAAAGCACAGTATCCGTGCAAGATCCTTCTTGTCCTTTAATGCTTCTGTTAAGTTTTTGCGCTGTGTAAAAAATGAGATTATCAGCAGGATAATGCCCGATGCGAGCAGTCTTATGGTTGTGAGCAGGTTTGAGTCCATGTTTTTTATGCTGAGCAAATACTGCCCGCAACAGCCGGAAAAGCCCCAGCATATACCGCCGATGACGGCGCACAGCGTTCCTCTGATGCTTCGGTTCATGTTTTTTAAAGTTCCTTTTCTTCCCCTCGCCAAAGGCAGATAGCTTCATTTACAGCGTATTTGCTTTGTCTATTTTGTGTTGTTTTTCTTCCATTCGACAAAGCCGTAGCTGTCAAGTATGCGGAAAAACTCAGCCAACCTCTCGTATGTCGGATGCACACGCTCACCGAAATGCGCCTCGAACGGCTCTGCTATTTCGATAAGATTTTTTTCTCCGTCGATAAGCGGCCACACAAAGCTGCCTATCTCGTCAAGATGAATGTGCGAGACCTTGGGCTTTTTCAGCAGAAGCTGTGCCGCTCTGTTAAACGCACCCTTGTTTTCTATGTGCAGGGTGACTATGCCGTCTTCGTCCGCCGACCACGTAAATCTGGCGGGTCTTTGCGGTACACGCAAGAGATAATTTTCCTGCTTCTTTTTTGCTTTACGCATTTGTGCCGTCCTTTGGCTTTCTCTTTTTGAATATCGAGAACTTGAGCAGGCTGAGTATAACGAGCGCAAACACAACGATACTGCCTATCGACGCTGCGGTGTCGGAGAGGTTGAGAATACCCGATATATCGAGCATCTTGTTAAGTCCGAACACGGCAAGGATAGCGAGCACGATACCTATCAGACCCTCTCCCGCTATCATACCCGAGCAGAAAAGAATACCGTCGTTTGTGATCTCCTTTTTCTTCTCTTCGTCTCTCTTCATTTTGTCAAATACAAGTCTGACAAGACCGCCTACCATGATGCAGGCATTGAGCTGAACGGGAAGATATATGCCTATCGCAAACGGAAGCACGGGGATGCCGATTATTTCAATAATAACAGCGATAAACGCACCTATAAACACCATGTTCCACGGAAGCTCTGCGCTCATAACGCCCTCGACTATCATCTTCATCAGGGTCGCCTGGGGAGCCGCCAGCTCCTCAGAGCCAAAGCCCCATGCACTGTCAAGAAGGTAGAGCGTAGCACCTATGGCAAGAGCCGAGGCAACGACACCGATTATCTCTCCTATCTGCTGTTTTTTCGGAGTGGAGCCGAGCAGATACCCTGTCTTGAGGTCCTGAGAGGTATCGCCCGATATTGCCGCAACGATACAGATGACAGATCCGATGGCGATAGCCGCACTCATGCCTGCGGCACCTGTCGCACCTGTAAACTTGAGTATAAGAGTAGCTATGAGAAGCGTCGCTATAGCCATGCCGGATACGGGGTTGTTGGAGCTTCCGACGAGTCCCACCATTCTTGAGGAGACCGCCGCAAAAAAGAAACCGAACACTACAATTATCAGCGCCCCGAGAAGATTTACGGGGATAGCGGGTACGAGCCATACGAGAAGCGTCAGCACGGCTATGGATATCAGTACAAGCTTCATGTTGAGGTCTGTATCTGTTCTTTCTCTTTTGCCGCTGTTGCCGATGTTGATGCTCTTTACCGCTCCTTTAAAGGTGCGCAAGATAAGGGGCAGTGATTTTATAAGGCTGATGATACCGCCTGCCGCAAGAGCGCCGGCTCCTATATATCTGATATAAGAGGACCATATTGCGCTCGCACCCCCCTGAGCGTAAAGCTCACCGACAGTCTGCTCAGCTGAGGGGTACATGACTATGTTTTCACCGAACATAACTATCAGAGGGATAAGGACGAGCCAGCTCAGCAGTCCTCCCGAGAACATATACGAGGATATACGGGGACCGCAAATATAGCCTACGCTCATTACCGCAGGGTATATCTGTGTGCCTATCTCCCCTGCAAAGCCCTTTACCCTCAGCGACACCTCGCCGGGTACAGCCTTCAGTCCGTCGATGATAAACTTAAACGCTGCGGAAAATCCCATTCCCGCAAAAACCGTCGATGCGCTCGAGCCGCCCTTTTCACCTGCAAGCAGTACCTCTGCGCACGCCGTACCCTCGGGGTACGGCAGTATACCGTGCTCCTTTACGATGAGCGCATTGCGAAGCGGCACCATAAAGAAAACGCCGAGCAGACCGCCGATGAGAGCGATGAGCGTGATCTCAATGAGGCTCGGCTTTTCCATTACGTCTTCTGCCGCCCACAAAAACAGCGTGGGAAGCGTAAAAATCGCACCTGCTGCGACCGATTCTCCCGCAGAGCCTACCGTCTGCACGATGTTGCTCTCGAGAATAGAATTTTTCTTCATCAATACTCTGATGACACCCATGGCGATGACCGCCGCCGGTATGGATGCCGATACCGTCATGCCCACTCTGAGTCCGAGATAGGCATTTGCCGCACCGAACACTACCGCCAATATCACACCCATGATGATACTCGTCACCGTAAACTCGGGTGTGATCTTTTCGGATGGAACATAGGGCTTAAATTGTTGCTCTTTGTTATTCATGTTTTTTCTCCATTCCGCCAAAAGGCATTTTTTTACCTCTTTATTTTTAATATGATACCATTCTTTTAATTAAATATCAAGGGATATTTTGAGAGTGCGGGAAAATTACGCCGCATCGCCCCGCACCTTGACGTATTTTAATTTGTGCCGTTTAAATATTATTTTTAAACTCTTTTCTGAAATTAGACGGGGAAATGCCTATCTTTTTTGAAAAGCAGTTGGAAAAGTATGTGTTATTGCTAAAGCCGACCTGCTCGGATATTTGACTGAGCGGAAGATTGGAATTGAGCAGCAGCCGCTTTGCCTCGTCGATACGCATATCTATTATGTATCGGTGGATGCCCGTGCCCATCCGCTTTAAAAACAGCCTGTTGAGGTGATATTCATGGTAGCCCACGAGTGCGGCGATGGACTTGTTTGTGATAGGCTTTTTATAATTATTGTTGATATATGTCAGAACAAGGTCTATCACATCAGACTTGTTTTTAAAGACCTGAGTGTTTTTAATGTGAAGGTCTATCAATATCTCCTTGAGAATACAGCTCGATGTCTCCCGAAAATAAGCGTGGCGCCGTGAGAAGCTGCTGATTATATCGGTTATCCTCGCCAAGAACTCCGACCCGTGCTCAAAAAAGATACAGCCTCCGAGAAAATCGCTGTCACTCACCTCGCACCGCTCGATGTTTGCCCCCGACCTTTCCGCATCCGAGCTGAGTGTGGCTAACGGGGAGACAATGCTGTTTCTGTTTTGTGTAAGATCAAAATTGAGAGCAAGCAGCGAAAGCTCTTTTATGAGCTTTATCGTATATGTGATTCCGGCACAGCAGTAAAAGAGAGAATTATCCTTTAATAAAAAATGTTGGTTTTCTATAAATATTTCCGCCATGCCCGATATTACGTAAAAAATCCTGCTGTCGCATACAAAAGCTGAATTTTCCTTTACATCATAATTGATTTGTTCGGCAAATCTTATGTGCGGATTTATATCGCAAATTCTCATACAAAGCTCCAAAATGTTTGTTTTGTTAAAGTTTGTGTTTGTTTTCTTTATTCATATTATCATTTTATTGTGTTAAAATCAATATGTAAATTGATAATTGAGGGGTGAACGGCTTGAAATTTATCGTCGGGCTTGCAGACGGCAAGGACAATTTGACAGATTGCATCGAAAAAAACAAGGATCATATATCCGAGGTGTATTTTTCATGGGGTGATTTTGCCAGCGGCAGAAACCGATTGGCAGAGTGCGAGGGACGCACTCTGTGGGAGATACAGCAGGGTCAGGTAAGGACGCTGGAGAAGCTGTCGCACCTCGGCATCCGCTTCAATCTGCTGTTCAACGCAAACTGCTACGGAAAAAGCAGTCAGTCAAGGGCATTCTTTGACAAGGTAGGAAACACGGCGGATTACATCATCAACAATTTCGGACTGAGCTCTGTTACCACCGCATCTCCTCTTATAGCAAAGTTTTTTAAGAATAATTTTAAGGATATCGAGATCAGAGCCTCCGTCAATATGGAGGTAGGCACGACCGTCGGCATGGACTACATATCCGACGTATTTGACAGCTTTTATCTGAAGCGGGAATACAACAGAGATCTTGAAAAATTGAAAACAGCAAGAAGATGGTGTGACGAAAACGGCAAAAAGCTATACGGCCTTGCCAACAGCGGATGTCTCAATTTCTGCTCCACTCACACCTTCCACGACAATCTCGTAGCACACGAAAACGAAATATCCGAGATGGACAACGCATATCAGTTCGGCGGACAGTGCTGGGATTATCTGGGCAAGGAAGACAAGCGCAGCAGATGGCTGCAGATAACAAACTTTATCCGTCCTGAGGATGTATACCTGTACGAAGGGCTTTTTGACGGATTAAAGCTTGCCACAAGAACAAACAAAAATCCGGCAAGAGTAGTTGACGCTTATTGCTCGGGCTCATACAGCGGTATCGTCGGTCAGCTGCTCGAGCCTGACCATTCGGGACTTTTTTATCCCGAGGTAATAGACAACAAAAAGATACCTGCCGATTTTGCACAGCGTGTGCTCAACTGTAATAAAAAATGCGGCGAATGCGGCTTTTGCGTTGAGGCGCAGAAGACTGCAACCGTCGCTTTAAAATAAGGAGAGGATAAAATGTTAAGCAGTAAATTGGTCAAAGAAGCCGCCCTTGCTGCGGGTGCGGATGCCTGCGGTATTGCACCCATCACAAGAATGAAGGGTGCTCCCGCCGAAATGAATCCCATGTTTCTTTTCCCTGAAGCAAAGTCAATGGTAGGCTTTGTTTTCCGTATACCGAGAGGTGTGCAGAGAGGAATTGAAGAGGGAACGCAGTTTTATCAGTATCCGTCGATGGCTTACGGCGGAATTAACGAGATCTTTGCTCCTGCTGTTCTTTACAGCGTGGGCAGAGTGATCGAGGATGCGGGGTACGAGGCGTTCGTTTACAGAAACACGGGCGCAAGAGGATGTGTATCCGACATGGACGGAACTCCCGGAAACACACTGTCACCCGAGGAGCAGATAGAGGTAAACGAAAACGCAAAAACCTCAACTGCTCACCACAGAAACGTACAGTTTACAAGAGCAACAAGAGAAGACAACGTTCCGCCTGACCTTCAGTTCCAGTTCCGTTTGGCAGCAGTTGCCTGCGGACTCGGTGAGATAGGCTGGAGCAAGATGCTTCTCACCCCTGAGTTCGGACCGCTTCAGAGAGTTGCTTTCATCTTCACGGATGCGGAATTTGACGAATACGACGAGATGTACAGCGGCGAGCCGTTGTGCAGAAAGTGCGGCGCTTGCGTCAGAGAATGTCCCGGCGGATGTATTCCCGCTATCAATTCCGGCAAGACCGTTACCGTTGATATTGAGGGTAAGATCTGCGAGTGGGGCGATATAGATATGTGGCGTTGCTACGCATTCTATACGCACGCAGGCAGATATTTCAACCCCTTCGTTCCGAAAGAGGTCTTTGACAAGAACGAAAACGGTGCGCTTGACCTGCTCGAGGGTGTGACCGACGTTGCAAACGAAAAAGAGATAATGAAGGTCTATACCGCACTTCAGAAGTATTTCCCCAGCTGGGTCGGCTACAACATGGCAAAGTGCGGCGGATGTATCAGAGCGTGCGTAAGTATGCTCGAAAAGAAAGGCGGCTGTATGCATGACAGATTTAAGGAGCCGCTCCGTACACGTAAAAAAGCATGGAAGCTTGACCGATAATCCCGATTGTGTGTTTGAGTGATAGTTTATCTATCTATACAAGTAATGAAAATACGGAAAAGGTGATATTATAGTATGATTACGGCTGAAATTATAAAAAAAGAAGCAAAACGGCTCGGGGCAGCTGTTTGCGGAATAGGCTCTCTTGATATCTTTGAGGGCGAGAATATTCAAAGAGACCCCAAAATGATACTTCCGGGTGCAAAATGTATAATCGGATTTGGCTTTGCCGTTCCGAAGAGCCTGTATATGACTATGGATATGGGCAGCCAGTATTATACATATACGACCATGGGAGTAAAGTACATCGACGAGGAATTGGCTGAGATATTCCTTCTCAAGATCGGCGCAATGATCGAGAACGAGGGATACGATGCTTGCCTGCAAAAGTCAGTTCCCAACCTTCGTGTAAAGGGAGACAAAACCACCAATCCAGAGGTAATGGATACATACGAGCTTATACACGCATCTCCTGTTGAAGAGGGCAAGCCCGCCCCCGACGTTATCATAGACTTCGGCAAAGCGGCAAAAGCGTGCGGAATAGGCGAGATGGGACTCAGCGGCAAGATCATCAACAAGGAATACGGTCCATTTATGAGATATTGCTTTATTATCACGGATGCGCCTCTTGAAACTGATGCACCGCTGACAGAGACTGTCTGCGACAAGTGCGGCGAATGTATCAAGGCGTGCCCCGGAAAGGCGATCTCCGAGGACGGTCTTGACACATGGCAGTGCGCTGTATATTACAAGGGCGCACATAAGTCAAACCCCTTCATCACCGACGATTTTCTCAAGGACAACCCCGAGAGAGAGGCAATACTCAATGGTGAAAAGCGCTTTGACAGCACATCGGCAAGAGAGATGTTCAAGGAAATGAACTTTTTGCCCAATACACAGTGGGGATACGCACCTTGCCTTTGCTCGAAGAAGTGCGATATCGCTTGCTACCGTCATCTGAAAGGAGAGCTTAAATAATGAAATCCGAGATTATAAAGATAGCTAAGGAAAATCTTGCCGATATAGTTGGCTTTGCATCTGCTGATGCTTTTGATAAAAATGACCCTATATTCAAGATATTTCCGCAGACCAAAACAGTAATCGCATTGGCATTCAGAGTTCTTCGCGGTATTTACAGAGGCACCGAGGAGGGCACTACATATTATCAGTATACGACAATGGGCGTAGAAAACATGGAAGAGACAATAATGCCCATGGCACAGCTCAAGGTTGCGACCTTTATAGAGGCAAACGGATATGCGGCACTTCCCCAGCGCCGTCATCAGCAGATCATGAGCGAGGAGAACAGCACCAACCCCGAGGTCGCATACGATGCTGTTTACAGAAACAAAAAAGCTGAAAATCAGATGAATTTTGCCGATGCCGCAGTAAAATGCGGAATAGGCGAGAAGGGTCTGAGCGGTGCGCTTCTGACAGACGCTTTCGGTCCTATGATCAGATACAGCTTCATTCTTACCGATGCTGAGATAGAGCCCGACGAGATCAAGGCTGCACATCTTTGCGACAAGTGCGGCAAATGCATCAAGGCTTGCCCAGGCAAGGCTATAAGCGACAATGGCGAGGTAGACGCATGGCAGTGTGCGGTTTACTACAACGGCGCAAACGGAACAAAGAACCCCTTTATGCCTATGGATGCGTTCTCTGACCTTGACAACCGCATAGAGATCATCGCAGGTGAGGCAAAGGTAACCCCCGAGACCGCAAGAAAGATTCTTGACAAAATTTATTTCTATCCTCCCGCACAGCACGCATATCAGTGCTCTATCTGCGGAAGAGCTTGCGATACCGCTTGCTATATGCATCTTGAAGAAAAGGGCGTTTTGACAAAGAAGTTCAACCGCCCCTTCAGAACAAGAGAAGAGTGGAAGTTCTCCATCGACGACTTCAAGACGGAGACCGACAATTCCAAATAATCATTGACCGCTGCCTTCGGCACGACCGCATATGTGCGGATCGTGGGCAGCTTTATGGGGAGAGACCTTTTTGGGGGAAGGGCTCTCCCTTTTTTTTGCTTTATAGGAAATTGCGAAATTACGCTTCGCCGTTTAGCCGTGCCAAGTGAATGCCATAAAGGCGATAGGCGGGAGGACGGAGGCGGGCACTGCCCGCTTCTATGCGGCAAAAAGGCACCTATGATACGCATTTTGCGTATCATAGGTGCCTTTTGATCCGGTTTTTGCTATTTAGCCCTGAACATCAGAGGGGGCATTGTCGGTTGTATCCTGCTCCGTGCCGTTCTTTGAAAACTCGGAGAAGGTATAGAGCGAAATATATATATATTCCGCATCCGTCGGCGAGTTTGATATTATTGCGACCTTGTTGTCCTTTGCAAAAAAGATATCCCACTCGTTTAGTCCGCTGCCGCTTTCTCTTTCCAGCATCTCAAATCTGCCGCTCTCAATATCGAGAACCGCTATCTGACTGTAAAAAGGTGACGTGTCAGCATCGTAGTTAAAGTTTGAAAACAGTATATGCGTCATTGAACTGTTAAACGTCACCACCGTTGAGTCTGAAAATTCAAAGCCCGAAATATCTATTTCGCTGCCGTCGGTGAGGTTTATGAGTGTTGCTTCCTTGTCTTTTTGAGTATAAGTTTTCAAAAAGTATTTTGAGCCTGAGATCATCCGCAGATCTGTCATTTCTGTGTATTCGGAGGTGTCAAATACCTTTTTTGCTTCTCCTATGCCGTCGCTGATATCAACGCACATGCCCGATGGATGCTCGTCCTCCTGTATCACGTAAAACAGATGTCCGTCGTCTATAAAGGAATACATAAAGCTGCCCGCAGGCAGAGCCATGCGCTCTTTTCCTTGTATACTGTAAATATATACCGCGTCATTAGCGTCGGTAATGAGAGCATGAGTCAGCGAGTCATTGAACTTTATTGATTCTATCGAGCTTACAAACGAGAGGTCACATTCCGCATCAGCGAGAAAATCGGTAAACGTGCTGACCGAGCTCTCCGAGCTGACCGAGCCCTCCGAGCCCTCCGAGCTATTATCCGTATTAAGGTTGTCATCGGTGCTTTCGGTACCGATGTCGGCTGTTGCGACAGCCCCGCCGTTCGTTTCCTCAGATGTATCTGAGCCTCCCTCGGGAGCTTGGCTGTTCTCGTTATCTGTTGCATTGCTTGTGAGAGAAAATATTACAGGGTATTCCGAGTAGCTGTCCCCTTCTTTTAATATGAGGGACAGAAGTACCGCATCAGACCTTCCCTTGATCGCCGTTGGCTTTGATATAGCGGCGGCGTTCTCGTCAAATTCGCTGTTTATCACGGTGATCTTTCCGTCAGCGGTAACGCACCAGACAAAGCTTACCTGATATTTGATTTCTTTATATATAACGCCGGTGTGTATCGAATGTGTAGTGAGAAGCACGGGCGTGTCACCCGACAGATCGTAAAATTCATATCCGTTGTCCGTCAAAAGCACGATGGGATTTGAATATTCGGGGTCATAGCCTGCGCTTTTTATGTAATCAATATGGACCTTGTCTATGTCGGTGCTGTGTATTATCTTGACATTGCCTTCGCCGTCAGGGATAGGCGAGTCGAATTTGTACACAGGCTCGCTTTTTTCATAGGGGACACATATGTATTTGTTGTCGGGCTCCGACGGGTCGGTCGTAACAGGCGGCTCTGTTGTGACAGGCGGCTCCGAGGTCGTGGGCGGCTCCGAGGTCGTGGGCGGATCAGAAGTCACAGGCGGGTCGGAAGTCACGGGTGGCTCAGATGTGACAGGCGGGTCGGAAGTAACAGGCGGCTCAGATGTAACAGGCGGGTCTGTGACGACAGGCGGCTCTGTATCGGGACCTGTAGTTTCTTGTGTATCGGGACCTGTGGTATCGGTCGTGTCATTGCTATCACTTGTCGGCGGTGTGCTCTGCCACGAAGAGTCGGTACTGCCGTCAGAGCCGCTTTGCGAATCATGCGGCGTCTTTGCGCTGT
Organism: Eubacteriales bacterium; assembly: GCA_045120955.1. GTDB lineage: Bacteria > Bacillota > Clostridia > Oscillospirales > CAG-272 > JAZMZS01. The sequence goes on from JBGVFH010000072.1 coordinate 35,019, forward strand.
CACAAGAGAAAAGTGTCAGCGAAAGGACAAGCATCAAGCATAATGTACCTGCAAGCTTTGATTTGTGATCATGTATGTAGCTAAAAAGCTTGAGATTTTCTTTTTTCATTTACAATTCCTTAAAACTATATATTCAACTCGAAGAGTGACAACGCAAGGAGTTTACTAATATCATTTTAGCACAAGGTATTTTTACTGTCAATCGGGAAAATATAAACAATTTTAAAATATAAAAAGAGATTTTTGTTAACATTTTCGGAGTGCAAAGCTTTCCCCCAAAAGCCGTAAAAAATCAAAGAAAATTTCATGCTTTCCCCCCACTTTTGCAGCGGGTGCAGAACGTTGCTGCGGTCTGCGTCTCAGCTGCGTCCGCACGGACCCCGAAGGGGTCATTCTGAGCGCAGTCGAACATTTGGGGCATTGCCCCAAAAGCACGAGGCACAGCCGAGTGGAATCCCGTGCGGAAACATACAACACTCACCCGTCACCGCCGCTCTGTTTTCGCCCGAGATACCGTCACAACTTCCGCCCCGCCGCTCCTGCGCTTCGCTTGGAGTTCGACTCGCATCCGCTCGCTCAGTATGACACGGGCGGGAACTGTTTCCGAAGCTGGCGGATGCGGGCACTGCCCGCTTTTCTATTGCGGAAGATATGCAAAACGGCAAATGAGGATCCGTGCAATTTCCTATGCGTCAAAAAAACACCCCGACGTGATACTTGAAGGTGTAAGTATCATATCGGGGTGATATTTATCATGCTGATATTATGCTTTTTTCAAAACGTGCCGTCTTTAAATCAAAGCACGCAGTTGAGAAAGTCACGGGTCCTCTGTGCCTTAGGATTTGTGAATATCTCCTCGGGAGTACCCTCCTCGACGATAACGCCGTCAGACATAAACACGACTCTGTCCGCAACATCTCTGGCAAAGCCCATCTCATGCGTTACGACCACCATCGTCATGCCGCCCTCCGCAAGCTCACGCATGACCTGCAAAACCTCGCCGACCATCTCGGGGTCAAGCGCACTTGTAGGCTCATCAAAGAGCATGATATCGGGCTTCATTGCGAGTGCTCTTGCGATAGCGACACGCTGCTGCTGACCGCCCGAGAGCTGTTTTGGGTATGCGCTTGCCTTCTCGGCAAGTCCCACACGCTCGAGCAGTGACATTGCGGTGTCCTTCGCCTCCTGCTTTGTCATGAGCTTGAGATCTACGGGCGCCATCATAATGTTTTCAAGCACCGTCAGATGCGGAAAAAGATTGAACTGCTGAAAAACCATTCCTATATTCTGGCGCACCTTGTTGATATCCGTGTGCTTGTCGGTAATGACATAACCGTCAACGGTGATACTGCCGCTTGTAGATTTCTCGAGCTTGTTGAGGCATCTGAGGATTGTCGATTTTCCCGATCCCGAAGGACCTATGAGACATACGACCTCTCCGTCATTGACCTGAAAGTTTATTCCTTTTAATACATCGAGCTTGCCGAAAGATTTGTGCAAGTCTACTACATCAACCTTTATTGCCAACGTCAAGTCTCCTTTCAATAGCTTTGATACCTGCCGAAAGAATAGTGATAATAACGAGATATGCCACGCCTATCATCAAATATGTCGCAAACATCTTATATGTCGAGAACGCATATTCGTTTCCTTGATATACGATTTCCTGCAGCGATATCGTTGACGCAAGGGAAGAGTCCTTGAGCGTAATTATAAACTGATTGCAAAGTGACGGAACGCTGATACGGAACGCCTGAGGTAAAATTACCTTTATCATTGCCCGTGACTTTGAAAGTCCGAGACTGCGTGCAGCCTCCATCTGTCCCTTGTCTATAGCGGATATGCCGCCTCGGAATATTTCGGAAATGTAGGCTCCTGCGTTGAGCGCAAGCGTGACGGTTGCCGCCGCAAAGGGCGTTATCTTAAATCCGGTTATCCCTATCGCACGGACAAGCTGAGGAAAACCGAAATATATGATAAAGAGCTGAACTATAAACGGGGTTCCTCTGATTATCCAAATATAAAACTTCGATATCCATGCAATCGGCTTGATCTTTGACATTCCGGCAAGGCAGGAGAGCAGACCTATGACAAGCGCAATGAGAAGCGACAGCACCGTTACCTCAACGGTAACGAGCATACCCTCTCCGAGCAGTTTCCCCACTCTTAAAAAATCAAACCCTTCAAATAAACTCATATACTAAAATCCTCTTGTATTAAACAATTCAAAGGGGAGCTTAAAGCAAAGCCCCCCTTTGCAAAAATCACAGTCAAACAGATCAGTTGGTCTTGATGTACTTGTCAAGAATTTCCTGATACTTGCCGTTTTCCTTGATGTTCTTGAGTCCTGCGTTGAACATTTCAACGAGCTTGTCGTTGCCTGCTCCCTTAAGAACGGCAAAGCCGTAGGAAGAACCCTTTTCCATCTCTGTTACCATCTTGAGTCCGTTGCCCTGAGAGATACCGTAGCCCATTACGGGATAATCCTCAAAGCACGCCACAGCCGCACCGGTCTTTACAGCCTCGTACATCGTAGCGGAATTGTCAAGAACGCTGATCTCAAAGCCGTACTGATCCTTTATAGACTCAGCAAAGGTCTTGCCCTCAGTGCCCTGCTTTACAGCGACGATCTTGCCCTTGAGATCCTCATACTTTGTGATCTCGGTGTTGTTTGCGGCAATAGCCATAACAACGCCGCTGTCGTAGTAAGCGTCGGAGAAGTTGTACTTTTCCTTGCGCTCGTCTGTGATAGACATACCTGCGATAACGCCGTCAGCCTGGCTCGTTTCGAGAGCTGTAACGGCAGCGTTAAAGCCCAGAGACTGAAGCTCATACTCAAAGCCCTGATCCTCTGCGATAGCTGCGAGTATTTCTACGTCTATGCCGACGAGGTTGCCGTCAGCATCTGTAAATTCAAATGGAGCAAAAACTGTATCTGTTGCGATGATGTACTTGTCAGTGCTTGTGCAAGAAACGGTGCACGCAAAAATGAAAAGCATTGCAAGCGAAAGCGAAAGAAGCTTTATAAACTTTTTCATCTTAATTATATCCTCCAATAAATAATATTATATATATTTTAGCACAAAAGATAATATATGTCAATAAATATTGCGTTAGAGTTTTTAATTTTTAAACTTTGTGTAAATGATGTTTGCTGTTCTTTTTTGTTTTTTCTGTTAAAACTTGTCCGAAACTGTTGATGTTGCGGTGTTGTGTGTGCTATAATAATACATTATAAACTTTACAGCACATGATTTTCACAGAGGTAACAATGAAATTAACAGAGCTTTTTTGCAAAGACAGCCTCAACCTTTCCTTTGAGGTTTTTCCGCCTAAAACAGACAGCGCCTTTGACAGCGTAAAGCACGCTACCGAGGAAATAGCAAAGCTGCGTCCGTCTTTTATGAGTGTGACATACGGAGCGGGGGGCGGAACGAGCAAATACACTCTTGACATCGCAAAAAACATAAAAGAGCAATATTGCGTTCCCACCTTGGCGCATCTCACCTGTGTCTCCTCTACAAAAGAGACGGTACGGGCAAAAATAGCAGAGATGCAAGCTGCAGGAGTAGAAAACGTCATGGCTCTGCGAGGAGACCTGACCCCCGAGCTTGAAGCGGGCGACAGAAGCGGATGGGCATACCGTCATGCGATAGATCTGATACACGACATCAAGGAAAGCGGTGCGGATTTTTGCATCGGAGGAGCGTGCTATCCCGAGATACACCCCGAGAGCGCAAATCAGGCACAGGACATCGCATATCTGAAAGAAAAGGTAGACGCAGGCTGTTCGTTTTTGACTACGCAGATGTTTTTTGACAACAATCTGCTCTACAACTTTTTGTATAAAATACGTGAGGCAGGCATCACCGTCCCTGTCATTTGCGGAGTCATGCCTATCACCAACGCAAATCAGGTGGACCGAGCGGTAAAGCTCTCGCGCTCATTTATGCCTCAGCGCTTTAAGAGCTTGGTAGACAAGTTCGGCTCATCGCCCGCCGCAATGAAACAAGCGGGAATAGCATACGCCACCGACCAGATAATAGATCTGTTTGCAAACGGCATCAAAAACGTTCACGTTTATTCGATGAACAAGCCCGATGTTGCCGCCAAAATACAGAGCAATCTCTCGGATATACTCGGATAGTCATGACAGGCACTGTTTTTACGAAAACGTACAGAGACATACCCGCAGACAGGGGCGAGATACTGAGGTATGCCTCGGCAAAGGGAGGCAGTCTCGAGCTTGAGCAGCTGCTCGACAGCTGTTTGTCCGAGATATGGGACAAGCTTACATACAGGGTGTGCTATTGCGAGCTGCCGATTTATAAAAGGGACGGCGGACTTGATCTGTGCTTTGCATGGACGGACTCTCGGGCTCTCGGCAAAAATCTTGACGGCTGTGAGAGCATCGTGCTTTTTGCGGCGACCGTCGGTATCGCAGTCGACCGTCTGTGCGCAAAATACAGCAAGCTCTCCCCCTCCCGTGCGCTCATGCTTGACGCTGTCGGCACGGAGCGAATAGAGAGTCTGTGCGACCGTTTTGAGCTTGAGATAACAGAGAGGGCAGGCGGGCAGAACAGACGCACCGCACCTCGTTTCAGCCCGGGGTACGGAGACTTGCCCATTCAAATTCAAAAGGATATCTTCCGTGTGCTTGACCCGTCACGGAAGATAGGCGTTACACTAAACGAAAGTATGCTCATATCACCCGCAAAGTCGGTCACGGCGATCATCGGCATAAAGTAACACGCTCAAGGCAGAGCGACAGGAGAAAGACATGAAGATCACAGAATATATAAAAGAACACATACTATATCTCGACGGAGGAATGGGGACTCTGCTTCAGGCACAGGGACTTGGTGTTGGGGAGCTTCCCGAGAGGTGGAACGTCACTCACCCCGAGCTTATACAAAAGATACACCGTGACTATTTTGACTGCGGCTCAAACGTGGTAAACGCCAACACCTTCGGCGCAAATATACTGAAATTTTCACACGATGAGCTTGAACAGATAATCGCTGCGGCGATAAAAAATGCGCAAGAGGCAAGAGAGCAGAGCCGCACCGAGCACCCGAAATGGGTAGCACTCGATATCGGCCCGACGGGCAGAATGCTCGCTCCCTTGGGGGACTTTGATTTTGAAGAAGCGGTAGCCGTCTTTTCCGAAACGGTCAGGCTCGGCGTAAAATACGGAGCAGACCTTATATTTATCGAAACGATGAATGACAGCTACGAGACAAAAGCTGCCCTGCTCGCCGCCAAAGAGTGCTGTGAGCTGCCTGTGTTTGTGTCAAACGCCTACGGCGAGGACGGAAAGCTGATGACGGGTGCCGACCCTGCCGCTATGGTTGCGATGCTGGAGGGCATGGGAGCCGACGCTGTCGGTGTTAATTGTTCTCTCGGACCGAAGGCTCTGTCTGCGGTCGTCTCGGAATATCTTGAGTGCGCCTCCGTACCCGTATTTTTTAAGCCGAACGCAGGACTGCCGAAGGCAGTCGGCAAAAAGACCGTTTATGACGTATTGCCGCAGGAATTTGCGCAGGACGTCAGCTCGCTTGTAAAGCGGGGAGTCAGAGCGGCAGGCGGCTGCTGCGGAACGACACCCGAATACATTTCGGCTCTGGTCAAGAGCTGTGAAGGCATCCTCCCCGTTGCCTTAAGCAAGAAAAGCATCAGCTGTGTCAGCTCCTACACGCACGCAGTCGTGTTCGGTGACACTCCGATACTCATCGGCGAGCGTATAAATCCCACGGGTAAAAAACGCTTTAAAGAAGCGTTGAAGGCTAATGATATTGACTATATATTAAAGGAAGGTATCGCACAGCAGGAAAAGGGCGTTCATATACTCGATGTAAATGTGGGACTGCCCGATATAGACGAGGTGCAAATGATAAAAACCGCCGTCTGTGAGCTGCAGGCGGTAACAGACCTGCCTCTGCAGATAGACACCTCGAACACGCAGGCTATGGAGGCGGCGCTTCGCCGTTACAACGGAAAGGCAATGATAAATTCCGTCAACGGCAAAAAGGAAAGCATGGAGGCGGTATTCCCCCTTGCAAAAAAATACGGCGGACTTATAGTTGCGCTTACGCTTGACGAGAGCGGCATCCCCGAAAAAGCCGAGGACAGACTGCGTATAGCAAAAAATATCTTGGCAGAGGCAGAGAAATACGGAATAGATAAAAAGGATATCATCTTTGACCCGTTGGCTCTGACGATAAGCTCCGATAACCGTTCTGCCGCAGAAACTCTGCGTGCCGTGAGCCTGATAAGCGGAGAGCTCGGCGCAAAGACGTCGCTCGGAGTATCAAACGTCTCCTTCGGCTTGCCCATGAGAGATATCATCAACAGCGCATTTTTTGCTCTTGCGCTCGACAGAGGGCTGTCGGCGGCTATCATCAATCCGTACTCTTCGGATATGATGAAGGCATATCATGCGCATCTCGCTCTGTCGGGGAAGGACGAAAACTGCTCGGGATATATTGCATTTACCGAGACTCTGCCCGTGACCGTAAATGCCGCACCGCCGACAGAAGCAAAGGCACAGACATCCGGCGAGCAATACAGCTCGGAGCTTCAGAGAGCCGTTGTGAAGGGGCTCAGAGAACAGGCGGCACAGCTGACGGCACAGCTGATAAAGACCACAGAGCCGCTTGCGATAGTGTCAGAGCAGATAATCCCCGCACTCAACACGGTGGGGGTCGGATTTGAGAAAAAGACGGTATATCTGCCGCAGCTGCTCATGAGCGCAGAAGCGGCAAAGGCGGCTTTTGAAGTGATAAAGGCAAATATGTCGGGCTCTAGTGCCGCAGACAAGTGCCGTTTCGTGATAGCAACCGTCAAGGGAGATATCCACGATATAGGTAAAAATATCGTAAAGCTGCTGCTCGAAAATTACGGCTTTGCCGTGAGCGACCTCGGGCGTGACGTGCCGCCCGAGAGGATATCGGAGGAGGTAGTCAGACTCGGTGCTCCGATAGCGGGACTCAGTGCGCTTATGACAACAACTGTCCCCGCAATGGAAGAAACGATAAAGCTGCTGAGGAAAAATGCCCCGTGGTGCAAAATAGTCGTAGGAGGGGCTGTACTCAATGCGGAATATGCCGAGGCGATAGGCGCCGATATGTACGCCCGTGACGCTATGGAGACCGTGCGCTATGCCGAACAAATAAACGGAAGCCTCACAAAACAGCAAAACGGCTAAACATCTGTTTTTGTTTTCAACATTATAATAAAAGAAAAGCACAGAGTGCAAGCCGACAAGCTTGCACTCTGTGCTTTTGCTTTTCTGAAGTATTGCTTTTCTCCCGCCCGTGGGTGTACGGAGCTATCCTCTGGATTTGAAGTGAGTAGGAGAGAAGCCGTATATTTTTTTAAAAGACTGCGAAAAATGCTTTATTGATTTAAAGCCGACCGCTTTTGCTATCTCTGTGATAGACATATCCGTAGTTTGTATAAGCTCAAGCGCATGGAGCACACGAACGCTGATGACATACTGATGAAGCGACTGCCCGATGCTGTTGAGCATGGAGCGGTTTATATAGTTCGGATGATAGTTGAACTCAGCACCGATAGATGTATTGTTGATGTCTTTGGCATAATTTTTTTGTATGTATTCGATAACACCCGTGACAAGACGGGAGGTGTTGACGCTGCTTTTTTCGGTTATGAGGTTTCGGTATATCTTTACGAGAATGACGCTCATCATCGAGCTGAGCATCATCACATAATTGTGCTGAGGATTGATAAATTCTTTGTCGATCGCAATAAAGTCTGTCTCCACCGAGCGCATATCCTCTGAGTATATGAGCGAATTGAACTCGTCGGCGTTTTCAAAGTGCACGTTCTCTATCCTCATATCCTCGTTGTACTTTTTTGCTTCTATCATCGGTATCGCAAGAGAATAATCCTTTGCGCTCATCGTATAGTCAAAGTTGATGACAATGGCACTGAAGCCCGTGCCTACTGCCTTGAGCGAATAGGTACAGTCGGGAGTCCAAATGAAAAGCGAGCCGCGGGATGCTGTAAATATCCGCTCGTTTATGCGTATCTGAGCCTTTCCGTCAAACAAGTACAAAAGTCTGTTGTCATATGCACGCAAATCGTTTGCGTCGTAGTCTTCGGAGAAGTGCAAAATTTTTGCATACCTTACAAAAGGTCGGATATCTTCAAAGTTGATCTTTTGTGCCATGTTTAATCCCTTCTTTCAAAAATCGGTGTGGATGTTACCTTTTACAGATATTTTAACATATTTTTGCCCGATTTTCAATCAGCTCGACAGTTTTTGATCTTCACATTTTCTTACAGTTTTTGCAAAAAAATATTTTCAAAAAGCGGCAAAAGTGCGTCCTCTGCGGCGACAATTCCGTAAAAGTGTTACGATGTCATTATAACATTTTGCGCAAATGATACAAGTTAAAGAAAAAAAGGGGGCGTGCAGATAATTTTGTCTTGCTTTTTCCTTAAAAAGCTGTTATAATTATACATTTTTCTAAAAAAGCATAAAGATCCGTCGAATTTTTGTCAGTACGGATATTTAAACATATCGGCGGCAAATGCCGCTCGGCGCAAGCAGAATATCACAGAGAAAAAATATAACCTTGCGTGAGGCGCACATAGCGTGATGCTCGGCTGAGAGTATCACGCTCAGCGCCGCTGATCTTTTCCTTTCCTTGTTTTGCATACAATAAATATAAAACAAATATTGAGAGCCGTGACGGCATATTTTATATAAATTACATAAAATTTTTTTATTTTTACATAATCTTTTGGTGTTTTTAAAAAACGAATGACAAAACAAATATTATGTGTTATGATATCAACAGTAAAAGCGAAAAAAGATATCGCAAAAAGATTACATATGAAAAGGAGAGAATATGAAAAAAGTAAAAATACTTATTGCGGCAGTGCTGGCGTTACTGTCGGTGACGGTTTGCGCATTGCTTGTCAGCGCAGCACCCGACACCGTGTATGTCAGCTCTACGGGCTCGGACACCAACAACGGTGAGAGCAAGGATACGGCTGTGCAGACCTTCGGCAGGGCGTTTGAGCTGATGCCGTCAGGAGGAAAGATAGTGCTTTGCGGCTCATCCTATAAGGTAGACAAGGATTTTTCCATGCCTGCCTCGGACGGAAAGTACACGCTTACCTCAGAGATGAGCGGAGCATTTGCGTACTCAGGTGCGCTTGAGCTCAATTCCGACTTTGTTATAGAAAATATAAAGCTGTCGGGCTCCTCCACCCCTATGATCGTTTGCAACGGTCATAACGTCAAGTTCGGCAAGGGTATCGTCAATGCGACAAACAGCTATATTGTCGGCGGTGCGAACCTTGTTGAGGGAGACAGCGCCGAAAAGGGAAATTTCAGCGAGGATTATACGATAGAGATAAACAGCGGCAGATGGGTATCCTTCTTCGGCGGAAACCGCAGAGCATCGGGTACCTCTCCCACAAGCACCATCAGCGCAAACATCACGGTAATAGTTGACGGCGCTACCATGAAAAAAACAGGTGCTCTCGGTACCGAGAACCATTGTAACATTTCAGGTATGAACGGTACAACGGGAGATCTCACTCTTGAGATAAAGAGCGGCGAGATATGGGGCAGTATTTATGCCATCGGCCGTTTGGGCACAGGAGCGAGCAAGAGCGTATACAGCGGAAATATCAGCATAAAGATCAGCGGCGGTACGTTTGAAAACCTTGCTACCGATTCCAACAAATCCAAGGGCAACGGACTGATCGATGTATGTCAGGACAACAACTCCGTCTACAACGGAAACTTTGCGCTTTCTATCTCCGATGCGGCACAGATATCGCTGACGGATATAAAAGCATCAGGTGTAGAGGGCAATGCCACTCTTGACGTTCCCGCATCCATTATCGGTATATGCAGCGGCTTCAGAAGAGATGTATATGTAGCAGGCAGTGCGGGCAGCGACAACAACAGCGGAACATCAACGACAGATGCTTACGCTACGCTTGAAAAGGCGGTATCGGTCATAGCTGAGAGCGGCGGAAGCATCATTGTGTGCGCCGATACGGAAATGAGCACGGACGCTGTGCTTGCAGCATCCGAAAAGGATATACTTATAACAAGCGTTCATAAAAACGAAAATTACAAAAACAGTGCAAAGCTGACAATAAAATCGGCTGTGCAGATATCGAGCAACGTTACATTTGATAACATAACCGTAAACGGCGAGGGTACGCTTTACGCAGGCGGTCATACGCTCACGATGAGCAGTACCGTCGAGACAGACGGAAAGCTCAATATCTCTGCATCGGCTGTCAACGGCGAAAGTTCAAGCGGCGGTCAGGCGGTGCTTGAGGGCGGTGCTTATAACGTTGCGAGCGCAGGAAGCGTCAACGGCAAGGGTGCGGCGAGCGTAACAAATACCATCGTATCCGTTGAGGGCGCACAGGTAAAAGTACTCACTGTCAGCGGAGGAAACGACATCAGCGGTTCTTCTGTCGTGTCTATCCTCTCGGGTAAGGTAGTTGAGGGTATATACGGTATATACGGTACGGATACAGCCAAGGTCAGCGGTACGGCTTCGGTCGAGATCGCAGGCGGTACGATAAGCGGCAAGGTAAACGCACTTGCAGACGGTGTTTCATCGACCGCTCCCGGAACATACTCACTTACCCTTATCGGCGGAGATGTGAGTGCGGTTGAAAAGATCTCGGGTGCGGGCTTTACAACTTCTGTCGGAAAGGCAAAGGAAGAGATACTGTCAAAGCTTGAAAACTTCGGCACTCTTACTCAGGAGATAGTCATTTATGTAAAGGATGAGGGCGCAGGCAGCAAGGACGGAAGCACTCCCGATAATGCTGTTGCATCCATAGGCGATGCTATAGGGCTTCTCGCAGGCAAAGACGGAACCGTAGTTATCTGCGGAAAGGCAACGGTAGGTGAATTTACCGAGCCTGCACATAAGGAAAGCAGAATAAAGATCACGTCAAGATATGCGGGTGTTGACTACAGAAGAAGCGCAGGCGCAAAGCTCGTGCTTGACAGCAAATATACCGCAGGCGGAGAGGTCAGCTTTGACGACATCGTGATATCCGTTGACGGAAGCACAAAGATATTCTTTGCGGACGGCAATTCCATGAGCTTCGGCGAGGGAGTTTCATGTATCATAGAGGGTGACGGCGGAAGCTATCCTTACATTTTCGGCGGATCAAACGGCGTCGGCTATACGCTCGATTCTGCTTGCGTGACCGTCAGCGGCGGTACATGGCAGAGAGTTGTCGGCGGTAACAGAAATGCATCTTCTTATGTAAGAGGAGATATCAAGGTACAGATAAACGGCGGTAATATCATAGAGTATGTTGCAGGAAGCGGCAACGGAAGCATCAAGGGCAACATAACCATGGAGATAAACGGCGGCAGCTTTGGCTACGGTGTCTTCGCTATCAGCTGCTCGGCGGAGGATTATACCACGGTCGAGGGTGATATCGACGTTTACATAAACGGCGGAACGATCAATGGAAAGATAAACGCATCCCGCTATGACGAATATTGCGGCTTTACCGGTACATATATGGTATATCTCAACGGCGGAAGCTATGACAGCGTTACCGATATAAAGGGAGCTGCAGGTATTTCGGGCAACTCTGTATCCGAGAGAGTATACGGTGCGAGTGTCAGCTACTCTGATGATGTTATCGGAACTATCGAGATAGACAACCCCATATGTGCAGGTGCTGACCCGTGGGTAATATATCATGAGGGTTATTACTACATGGCACTCGTAGACGGAGCGAGCGTCGTTATATCAAAGGCAATGAACCTTGCTGAGCTTGGCAAGGCTGAGGCAGTAGCTGTATGGACTCCTACAGAAGCAACAGGACTTTCCAACTCTATATGGTCGCCTGAGCTTCACTATTTCTCAGAGGAGGATTTCGGAGCTGAGCACGCAGGCTGGTATCTCTATGTTGCGTGCCTGCCCTACGGTTCAAACTCCGATACAGACGGCGGACTTCGCCGTTGCTATGCGCTCAAAGCGCTCACAGATGATCCGCAGGGTGCCTACGGCTCTCCTGTTGACGGCGAGCGTGATATGGCAGTTCAGATACAGATGGATGCTGATAACAGCAACTGGAATATCGGACCGTCAATCATTCGTATAAACGGCATAATCTACATGACATGGACGGGCAGAGAGTTTGAGGAAGGCGTAGTTCACAGACAGAACCTTTCGATAGCTGAATTGGCAAATCCCTATAGCATAAAGCTTGATACAGCGGCAGCTATATGCTGGCCCACCGAAACATGGGAAAAGTACGGTGCAACATACGGACCGGGTACATTGTACCCCGAGGTCGTCGAGGGTGCAACTGCCGTATACGGCAAAAACGGAGAGATATATATAGTTTATTCGGCATCGGGATATTGGACGGATAATTATGCTCTCGCTCAGCTCAAATATCTCGGAGGCGACCCCACTGATATAAACAACTGGGAAAAATGCGCATCTCCTATATTCAGCCAGAACAATAATGTTTTCGGACCCGGACATGCATCATACGTACAGAGTCCGGACGGCACGACCAACTACTTTGTATATCACGGCTATCAGACCTCAGGCAAGATAGGCGGAAGATATGTATATATCGAGGAATATACGGTTGATGAGAGCGGCGTGCATCTCGGCACAGGCAAGCCTGCTGACCCAAATGTAACGATAACCGCAAACAAAAATCCGCTTGCTTTGGCGTTCAAGGTCTCGAATTTCGGTCAGTCCGCAAAGAATGACAGCTCTGCGGGAGCTGATACGGGTGCATCGACTTCTGCCGATACAACGGCAAATGCAGGTAACGACGGCGGCAGCATGAATACAACGGTAGTCATAGTCGTATGTATTGCGGTTGCGCTTGCAGTTGCGGCAGCTGTAGTTGCGGTAGTGATTAAAAAGAAGAAAAAGTCAGTCGAGCCGGCAACAGACGGCAAAACAGAAGAAAAAGTTGCTGACACTAATGACAAAAATTAAAAACGTGACCCAATGAAAGAAATGCCCCTGTATTATGAGCTGTGCTCATAATACAGGGGCATTATTTGTCTTTACGGGAGCGTAAAAATGCAAAAAACGCTCTTGTAATAATAAAAAAACGCAAAAAGGTATTGCAAAGTAAAAAAGTATGTGGTATAATATGTTGGTCACAAAGTGGACATACAGGGGTATAGCTCAGTTGGTAGAGTACTGGTCTCCAAAACCATGGGTCGTGGGTTCAAGTCCTTCTGCCCCTGCCAAAAAATCCAAGTCGAAAGACTTGGATTTTTTCATTTGTGTCCGCAGGACACAACATCATTTGCGTGCTTGCACGCAACATCATTTGAGCGTCAGTTCAACATCATTCCGCCGCAAGGCGGACACAAATGAACGAGGTTGCACTTCGTGCAAATGATGTGCTTCGCAATGATGTGGGCTTTGCCCAATGAAGTTGCGCTTCGCGCAAACGGAATGAAACCGTTTGCTTGGTGCGCTGAAATATAGCTGCTTTTTGACCGAAAGTGTGATATAATAATTTCAAGAAAGGCGGTGATATCGTGAGAGAAGATAAGCTCAGTAATCTTTCAATGGAGTTATCCGTTGATGTTCTGCAATTAACAAAAGAACTTCGCGCAAAACACGAAAACGTGATCTCCAATCAAATCGGAAGAAGTGCAACAAGTATTTGCGCTAACATCGCCGAAAGCAAATACGCTCACGGTCGTGCTGACTTTATTGCAAAGCTTGAGATATCGCTCAAAGAAACCAACGAAACAAGCAAATGGCTTGAAATGCTCCTGAAAAGTGAGTATATTGATGAAGCAAGATATAAAGCACTTGACCGCAAATGTTCAACAATTAGATTTTTGCTAGTAAAGTCGATTACGACTGCGAAAAAGAATCTCTCAGAAAAATAAAAAGGTAAAAAATGACTGACTTATTTATTCAAGGAATTCGTATCAACTGGGATACGGTTGATAAACATTCCTATTTACACAAAATTGATTCGATTAATAGTTTTTCAGAGTTATTATTTGAGAAAAACATAACATTCTTTGTTGGTGAAAATGGTTCGGGAAAATCAACGTTGTTGGAAGCAATTGCAGTTGCTTTTGGATTCAATTCTGAAGGTGGTACTATAAATTATCATTTTAGTACATTTGACGACGTTTCATCATTAAGCAATTCTGTTACATTAATCAAAGGCTATCGACGTCCAAAAATCGGATACTTTTTCCGCGCTGAAACTTTTTTCAATGTTGCAACTGTTGGAATGATGGAGTATATGGGGAACAATTATCACAACAAATCGCACGGTGAAAGTTTTTTATCATACATTCAAGGTTTTGATAAAACAGGTCTCTACATAATAGACGAACCAGAAGCGGCTTTATCTCCTCAAAGACAGCTAACATTATTGCGTCATATATACAAGTCAGCACAAAAAGGTTCACAGTTTATCATAGCTACACATTCGCCTATTATTCTTGGATGCCCCGATGCTTCAATACTGTCATTTGATGATGGAAAAATTTCAGCATGTCAGTATGAAGATACTTTAAGTTACCAAATAACAAATCAATTTCTGCGCAGAAAGGATACTATGTTAAGAGAACTGTTAGATGACTAAGTTAAAATACATAGATCTTGTTTGCAAGTATGGAGCAGCACCCCGGAAGATAGCGGTCGCGTGCATCTCCCATCATCGCCAAGGGATAAGTCTACCCACCGACCGAAAACCACGGATCGATTTCGAAAAAACTTGCTCTGCGGATCGATTTTGAAAGGGTGTGCCAAAAATCGACAGGTTTCGACCTGTCGATTTTTTATTCATTGCGAAAGCAATGGTATATCATCACGCGGTACGCGTGTATCTCATCACCGAAGGTGTATATCATCAGCCGCAGGCTGCATTTTCTTTCGCAATGATGATATACAACACTCCGTGTTGATGATATGCAAGACTCCGTCTTGATGATATACACGGCTTCGCCGTGATTTATTTGCTATGGCAGGAAATTGCGTAATTACGCTACGCCGTTTGGTTTAGTTAAAGAAGATCCAAAGATACAATAGGCGGGAGGATGGGTGAGGGCACTGCCCGCTTTTCCATCGCATAGGAAGTTGCACGGATCTCACTCGCCGTTTTGCACAGCTTCTGTAAAACAGTTACACAAGCTACACTTTATCAAGCCCTGACTGCATGTTGAAGGCACCGTGCGTATCATATCGAGTTAAGTTCATTTGTCGGCGGCAGGCAATGGTGCCCTTTGCAGACATAATAGGTCGTTTTGTTGTCTCTGAGCGGTTGCTCTTTGGAAGGGTGCTTCAAAACAGCCGCCGCATCAAGCGGAAGAGAGAGGGGCAATCGAGTTGTGTCTGTTTGTGCATCGGGGATGACGGTTATCTTTATCGGCGGCTCGCTGTACTCTAAAAGCGCTGTCAAAAACATTCCGTAGCCGGCTGGGTAGCCGCAAGCATCGGCGGCAAGAAAATCCAACTGCTTTGCGGCGGCGTTTTGATATTTTTCTTCATCTGTCAGCATCGACAGCCTCACAAGGTTATATGCCATTACCGAATTGCCGCTGGGTATGGCTCCGTCATAGGTCTCTTTCGGACGAACGATCAGCTCCTCGCTGTCCTCGCCGTATAAATAAAAACCGTCTGTGTTATCGCTGAAGTCATCCATGACCTTATCACACAAGTGCTTCGCACGCTCCAAATATTCGTTGTTTAATGTTGCCTTGTAGAGAGCCAGCTCAGCAAAAGCGTATCCGGCATAATCGCAGAGGAAACCTTTTACGCCCCTCTTGCCGTCACGGAAGCTGACAAAGAGGGTGTCGTTTTCCGAAAGATGCTTCTGTATAAACGCATCGGCGTTTTTAGCGGCACAAAGATACTGCTCATTTTTGCTGACAAGGTACAGCTCGCACATAGCGGCAATCATCAGGGAGTTCCATGCAGTAAGGATCTTATCATCCAAATGGAGGGAATATCGCTTTTTTCGATAATCATTCAGCTTTGGAAAAAACGAGTCAAAGGCTTTGTCGTGCGGGTCGCTTCTCAATAAATTCGGTATATTCTTTCCCTCAAAGTTCCCTGCATCTGTAATATCAAAACGTCGGTTAAAGGCACTGCCGTCTTTCTCTCCCAATACACTGGTGATCTCATGCGGGTAAAAGAGATAGTATTTGCCCTCTTCTCCTTCACTGTCGGCATCCTGTGCGCTGTAAAAACCGCCCTCGGGGGATGTCATTTCCCGCAGAATATAATCGGCGGTCTTTACGGCAATTTCGAGATATAACGGCTTTTGGGTCATGGCATAGGCTTTACAATACGCTAATATCAGCAACGCATTGTCGTAGAGCATTTTTTCAAAATGCGGAACAAGAAATTTATTATCTGTACTATAACGGCAAAAACCAAACCCGATATGGTCAAACATTCCGCCTCGGTACATTTGCACAAGCGTATGCTCTGCCATTTTCAAACACTCTGCATCCTTGATACGCTCATAATAAGAAAGAAGAAACAACAGATTATGCGGCGTTGGGAATTTCGGTGCACGCCCAAACCCGCCGTGTTTGGAATCGTAGAGCCGCTTATACAGCTCGACCGCAGAATGAAGCAGCCCCTCATCGGCTGTGCCGTGAGCCGCATCAGACTTGTTCAGATGTGCGGTAATTCCTTCAGACTGTTTTAGCAGAGTGCTGCGGTCATTTTCCCATTTGTCGTGTATTGTGAGAAGAAGCTCACGCATACCTATCATCCCGCCTCGAGTGTTTTTGGGAAAATAAGTTCCCGCAAAAAACGGTTTTTGTTGGGCAGTCATAAAAATGCTGGTGGGCCAGCCGCCGCTGCCTGTGAACGCCTGACATACTGCCATGTATACGCTGTCGATATCGGGGCGTTCTTCCTTATCCACCTTGACGGAAATAAAATGGCGGTTCAAAATTTCGGCAATTTCCTCATCCTCAAAGCTCTCATGAGCGAGAACGTGGCACCAATGGCAGGCACTGTAGCCTATGCTTAAAAAGATCGGCTTGTCTTCCGTTTTGGCTTTGTCAAATGCTTCTTTTCCCCAAGGATACCAATCCACAGGATTATCCTTGTGCTGCAGAAGGTATGGGCTGGTTTCATACTGTAATCGATTGCTCAAACTATCACCTCTTTCATTATTATAATTAGCATTTGCAGCCTTTGACGTATTATTCAAGATCGGAATGTATAGTGATGCCGGATGTGGTTAAAATACAAGTACCGACACGCAAGGAGGCAGTAGTATGGAACAGGGTGAGATGCCGATAGGCTTCAGTATGGCACTTGCGCAAAATCCGCAAGCGATGCAGAAATTTGCTATGCTCAGCGAAGAAAAAAAGAAGCAGATCATCGACGGAACAAATGCCGTTGGGTCAAAAGAGGAAATGCATCGGTATGTCAATAAAATTTTATCCGAAGCGTAAAAGGGGTTGTAAAAAAGCCCGGACCGCCAAAAGAGAAGAAAAGCATTGAAAACACGAGGGCTTCAATGCTTTGAGCGAAATATTGATCACAGCTAAAATACGGCAAGAAAGCGGGCACTGCCCGCTTTCTTGCTGCATATCTCTTAATGTTAATATGATCGTGAAAACTGTATCTTTTTGATTATCATTATTTTACGATTTGAGGGGATGCTTGTATAATAAATACGTGCGGTCAATACGAGCTTGTTTAGCTCTTATATTCTTGCAACGCCCGTTTTCTTTGCCGCTTCGATAACGGCATTGGCTACGACCTGCGCCACCTTTTTGTCGAGAGCACTGACGATGATGTTATCCTCGCAAAGCTCCGAGTCGGGTATGAGAGCGGCGAGTGCTCTTGACGTAGCGACCTTCATCTCCTCATTTATGCACGATGCACGGCAGTCAAGCGCACCTCTGAATATTCCGGGGAACGCAAGCACGTTGTTTATCTGATTTGGAAAGTCGCTTCTTCCCGTTCCGACAACTCTTGCCCCCGCCTTTTTCGCAAGGTCGGGCATGATCTCGGGGGTGGGGTTTGCCATTGGGAAAACTATTGCATCGCTTGCCATGGATCTTACCATTTCTTCGCTGACGATACCCGGTGCTGATACACCGATAAATACGTCCGCTCCCTTCATAGCAGCGGAGAGGTCGCCCATGACCATATCCTTGTTTGTAAGCTCGGCTATCTCCGCATGAGCAGCATTAAGCTCGGGCATTCCCTTGCAGATAATTCCGAAACGGTCTACCATGGTAAGATTTTTTACACCCATGTTCAGCAGGTGCTTACCGATAGCAATGCCTGCGGAGCCTGCTCCGTTTATGACCACCTTCACCTTTGCTATATCCTTGTTTACAACACGCAGAGCATTGAGCAGAGCCGCCGCTACAACGATGGCTGTTCCGTGCTGGTCATCGTGAAATACGGGAATATCGCATATCTGCTTTAGCTTTTCTTCAATCTCAAAGCAACGGGGCGCAGAGATATCCTCAAGATTGATACCGCCAAATGAGCCTGAGATGAGGTATATTGTCCGCACTATCTCATCAACATCCTTTGAACGGATGCATATAGGGAATGCATCAACATCCGCAAACTCCTTGAACAGCGCACATTTGCCCTCCATTACGGGCATTCCCGCCTCGGGGCCGATGTCACCCAGACCGAGCACCGCCGTGCCGTCTGTAATTACCGCAACGAGCTTTGAGCGGCGGGTAAGCTCAAAGGACTTGTCATAATCGTTATGTATCACCATGCAAGGCTCGGCTACTCCGGGGGTATAAGCGAGCGAAAGATCCTTTCTGTCCTTTACGCTGACACGGGATACGACCTCTATCTTGCCTTGCCATTCATAATGCGCTTTGAGCGATTCTTCTCTGATATCCATTTTATGCACCTCTTTGTTTTTGCCCTCTCGGGTCTTCGTGATATTTATTTAAAGCAAAAAACTTCTGTCTGACAGAGTATATTCTATCACAAAAAATCTCACTTTCAAGAGAAAGTGAAAAAAACTTGCAAAAAATTGAAACAGAAAGAGTGAGTGCGGCACGCCACGCAGGGGATAAGAAAAAATGTTCAGAACAAACAAACATCCACCCTCGACGTATGTAAATACGCCTCACGGGTGGATCTTGCTTGCAACAAGAAAGCGGGCAGTGCCCGCTTTCTTACCGTATTTTGGTTGTGATCGATATCTCGCTCAAAGCATTGAAGCCCTCGTGTTTTCAATGCTTTTCTTCTCTTTTTGGCGGTTCGGGCTTTTTTATATTCCCTATCCTATCTATCAATTCTATCCTATACTTTATTCTGCAGCTTCTCTCTTTTGAGAAAACAGCCAGTCATACAGTCCCTCGGTGTCTGCGGTCATGGACCATATGCCGTGGCCTGCACCCTCAAATGACGTATACTTTATGTCGTCTCTGCCTGCAGCCTTAAGCGCCTCGTACATTTTCTGTGAGCTTTCATACGGAACCACCTCATCAGCTGTGCCATGGAATATCCAAATTGCAACATCGTCAAAGAGCGATACGGCATTCGGGTCGCCCGCACCCGCAACGGGAATGGCAGCCGCAAACATATCGGGGTTTCTTGTGAGAAGATCCCAGGTTGCAAAGCCGCCCATGCTCATTCCGTAAAGATACAGTCTGCTCTCATCTACCGACAGCTGCTCTCTTGCATCGGCGAACAGCTCTGTGACAGCCTTCATATATGCAGTCGGCTGGGTATTGATAAAATCGTACGTTATTTGGTTCCATGCGCTTACAGGTACCCATTTTGCGGTTGTGGGACAGCAAGGAGCGATAACTATCGTTTCGTTTGCGTATTTGCCGCTCTCAAGATTGCGCAAGAACTTCGCCTCGCCCTTTGTTATATGCGAGTTATCAGAGCATCTTACGCCTGCGCTGTGCATATAGAGTATGCACGGGTAAGCCTTTGTACTGTCATAGTTTTTGGGCATATATATCTGGCATTGCAGCTCTGTTCCGTCAGCTGCGGGATATACGAGCGCATTCCAGCCTGCATTGAGTTTTTCAACATTTATTCCCACGTCAACACTTCCTTTATGATCAATATTGCTCGGGATATAGAGCGATGTACCGCTCATTCCCCGTATATAATTTTTATACAGCCACTCTGCCCCCGCCCTTGCGGCAGTAACCGAGCCTGCACCGACAACGAGCTTGTCACCGACCCATTTTACGCAAAATTCCCCTTGCTTGAGTCCTTCGCACGCTGTCTTTGATTCTTCTCTGTTCGTCTCGCCTACCAATATCTCATATTGCTGAGACGATGATGCAGCCTTGTCCGATTTTACAAATATGTTTTTGCCCGTTGCGTCAAAAACCTCTGTGCGAATGCTCGTGCACACCTCAGTCAAAGCGGAGTATGCATCAGCCCCGACCACGATTATGTATTCCGTTCCGTCGGTGCTTGCGATAAGCTTTCCTTTGTCTTCCGTTTGGGCAGACGTGTCCGTGCCGGCATCCGTTACAGCCGTGCTTTCGTCATTCGGCGCATCGGGCGAGTTGCACGCCGTGAATGAAAACAGCATCGTAAACAGCAAAAGTACGCATATTAGTTTTTTCATTCTTTCCTCCTCAAGATAAGTGCGAAATGCCGTTTGCTTATATAAGTATACAACAGCCGAAATAATTTAAAAATACAAAAAACTTTTAATTTTTTCGGTGCTTTTTTGTTTATGATACCACAAAAAAGGAAATTGTCAACAGCAATCTAAAAGATGCAACATATTTGTTATCGGTTTGGCACAATTCATACAATTTGCTCCCGCTTTTTGCAGAAAGGTATTTTTGCAGGGCAAAGAATATATTTTTCTCTCAAATTTATAAATATTTATTGATTTGTTGATAATTTAGCGTTATAATTTATACTAAAAGATAAAATGGATAATTATATTTAAAATGAAAGATATACGAATATACTCTCTTTTTTCAGGCTCCTCAGGTAATTGCCATTATATAAAGCTCGGGGAGCAGGAAATTCTGATAGATGCGGGCAAAAATGCAAAAGCCATCGTTGAATCGCTTACAAGTATCGGAACGGATATTTCAAACATCAGCTCGATATACATAACGCATGAGCACGCAGACCACATCGCCGCATTGAGGGTCCTGCAAAAAAAGAATAAGAGCATGAGGCTGTGCGCTCATCCCTTGTGCGCACAGGGGATAGCCGAGAGCGGAGCGGACGTGTCGGAAGTGACGGAGATGACCGCAGACGGATGCCTGTGTGACGGCAAGCTCAGGATAAAGGCGTTTTCGGTTCCGCACGACTCACGTGCGTGTCTTGGCTACAGGATCGAATACGGCACGAACGGGGGCGGCTTGCGTGTGGGAGTGGCGACCGATATAGGGCATCTGACCTGCGAGGTGGCGGACGGTCTTATCGGATGCGATGCCGTTATTGTTGAGTCGAACCACGATGTGCAAATGCTGCGATGCGGTCCGTACCCTCAGTATCTGAAGGAGCGCATCTTTTCGGCAAACGGACATCTCTCAAACGAGTCCTGCGCCAAGCTGTGCGCATACCTGTCAAAGAACGGAGCTACGCATTTTATGCTTGCTCACGTCTCGAAGGAAAACAATACGCGTCAGCTCGCCATGCATCTTACAGCCGAGGCTGTCGCTGAGTCCAACGCACGGGTAACGGCGGCTCTGCCAAACGAGCCCGTGTGCCTGTACGAAAGTTAAAAAAGAAAAGAAACGAAACATTATGCTCAAAATTACAGTCATATCGGTAGGACAGCTAAAGGAATCCTATTACCGCCAAGCGATAGATGAATATGAAAAGCGGATGTCGGCATTTTGCAAGATATCAAACATCAATCTCAAGGAAACGCCCTTTGACGAAAAGGGCGGCGAGTCGCTTGTGTCGGCGGCGCTTGAACAAGAGGGGGAGAGGATACTCTCGCAAATACCCAAAAACGCATACAAGATAGCGCTTTGCATAGAGGGTAAGGAGCTGTCAAGCGAGCAGTTTGCCGGTGTGCTTGATACCGTCAGCACGCAGTGCGGCGAGTGCGTCTTTATCATCGGCTCCAGCCACGGACTGTGCGACAAGGTGAAAAAAGCGTGCGATATGCGCCTGTCTCTCTCAAAAATGACCTTTCCGCACAGACTTGCCAGAGTTATGCTATCTGAGGCGCTTTACCGATCGCTGTCGATAAACGCAGGACGCAAGTATCACAAGTAATTTCGCAAAAATACGAAAACGGATGGTAATGTATGAAAAGATTTTTTTCTCACATAGCAAAAAGAATAGCCCCTATGGCGTTGCTTTCGGCAATACTCGTTGCCGCTATACTGTATCAAAACGGTGTGTATGAGATAGCCTTTATCACACGCAGCGACAACTACGACGGGCAGCAGCAGACGGGTACGGATACGCCCTCGACCCCGATCTTCTCTGACGGCGCTGTTGAAAACACGGATGCGCCTTTAGTGTCGGACAGCGTTTTGGACGAGCTTAACGGTTCGTCAAACATATCCTCGGACAGCTCATCCGCAGATAGCGAGACGAGACGCCCCGAGCTTGATATGAGCGGAAAATACGAGAGCTTCGGAAAGCTCTCCGACTACACCTCGCAAAATTTCAGCATATCCTACAAGGATTATACTTCATCCAGCGTCCTTGCCGAGATCACTCTGGACGGCTCTCTGCTTCCCTCCAATCTTTACGGAGGCAACAGAATATACGTAAAGTTTACAAGTGCGGTAGACAAGGAGGATGGTATTCCTTATTCCGTTCGGGAATTTGACTCGGATACCTCTATGGCTGTAGAGCTGTATATGGGATATATCATCATCGACAACGGCGAGACGCTTTCGCTCTTTTCGGGAGAGGGAGCACAGCTTGGCAGCTTTGACCGTATGTATTTTACTCCGGCATATACCAGAGACTCTGAGAACAATGCCCTTTTCTATCTGACCCAGCAAGGCTCTGAAGATTTTTACCGTTTTGATACTGCATCAAGAAATTTTGTTTTGGCAGACTATGACGACGAGCTTGACAACAGAGGGTTGTATTTTGACTATACTCCCGATTATGGGCTGAGTGACAACGAGTATAACAGATACAACGCTATCGTCAACTGCATTGTTGAGATGACTCACGAGCAGGCGTTTGACTATACAGCGCCGAACACCGCACCTCCGATAACAGAACCCGCACCGGATACAACAGCACCCGAAACGGAGACATCGGCACCCGAAACCGAGACATCAGCACCCGAAACCGAGACATCGGCACCCGAAACCGAAACATCGGCACCCGAAACCGAAACATCGGCACCCGAAACTGAAACATCGGCACCCGAAACTGAAACATCTTCGCCTGAAACAGAGACTTCAAGCTCCGAGACGGATACCTCCGCTGAGGACACAAGTACGCAGACGCTGCTGAGAAGACTTCCGAGGACAGAGATACTTTTTGCATCAGATACTGTCATGGAGCTTCTCAACGCCGCTCCCTCAGGCTCTACTACGACAAATTATTCAAACTATACGCTCTCAGAGGACGGAAAGACGGTATTTGTTGAGCTGATGGAAAGACGTTGGGCTTTTGATGTAGCTGACTATATGCAGTCGCAGGAATATCTCAGCGCCCCCGATGACAAAAAGCTTTCGGAGCATTACAAATACTATCGTCTGTACAACTTCACCGACGGACTTTGCGCTACGGTCGCACGTGACGGAGTTCTCAGCTTCAGAGATACCGCGGGAAATGAGATAATTTCCCGTGATACGGAATACTTCGGTCAGAACAACAGAAAGCTGCTGACAAGCTACGCCGAGCCTCTTCTCAAGGGTATCGACTCTATCGGCTCGCTTTATTTTGACGACGGGCTTGTAATGATAAGACAGATAGATATAGACTCGCAGTTCACAGACAAGCTCTCGGGCGACTATTCCTATCTTGTTGACAAAAACGGAAAGAAGTTCAGCATCCCAGCGGGATATGAGCTCATCGCTTATTCAGACGGTGTGCTTTTGCTCGAAAAGGACGGCTACTACGGCTATTACAGCAATGAGGGCAAGTGGATAGCACAGCCTATATTTACATACGCACGTCCTTTTGCCCAAGGGCTCGGCGTTATAGGCTTTTCCGGCTCTAAAAAGGGTGTTGTCGATACGCAGGGAAATCTCATAATACCGTTTAAGTACGACTACATCTCGCAGGTATCGAGCGGAATAATAGCGCTTTACGGCGATGAAGGCTGGAAGCTCATCGCAAAAATGGACAAATGATAATCACAAATACACAGCCTGGACTTTTGTTCAGGCTGTGGCATTTGATAAATAACAAAACGGACAAGAATGAACATGGAACTTAAAACCGAAATTGCAGTAATAGGTGCGGGACACGCAGGAACAGAGGCGGCACTTGCTTGTGCAAGGTGCGGCATTGACACGGTGCTCTTTACGATAAATCTCGATGCCATAGCAAATATGCCGTGCAATCCCTCTATCGGAGGCACGGGAAAGGGGCATCTGGTATACGAGATAGATGCGTTGGGCGGCGAGATGGGCAGAGCGGCAGACAAGGCAAGTATGCAGTCAAGGACGCTGAACACAGGCAAAGGTGCCGCCGTCCATTCAAAGCGGGTACAGGCAGACAGGGCACTTTATAAAACCATAATGAAGCAAACGCTTGAGACGACGGAAAATCTCCGTATCATTCAAGCGGAGGTCACGGATATAAAATTTGAGACGCATAACGGAAAAAAGCGGGTAAGCTCTGTCACAACGGCACTCGGCGAGGAGTGGAAGTGCAGGGCAGCCGTAATATGCGCAGGTACTTATCTTTGCTCGGAGATATTTGTAGGAAACGTAAGCTACGAGGGCGGACCCGACGGACTTATGCCGGCAAAGGGGCTGTCAGCGGCGCTTGAGCGAGAAGGGATAAAGCTGCTGAGATTTAAGACGGGAACTCCCGCAAGAGTAAAGAAAAGCAGCATCGACTTTTCGGTGCTTGAGCGGCAGGACGGAGAGGACGAGCCCGTGCCGTTTTCCTCGGATACTGATAAAGAGCAGTATCTGCGCACCGAGCAGACACCCTGCCATATAGTTTATACAAATCAAAGAACGCATGACATCATCGGCAAAAATATTCACAAGAGCGCAATGTACTCGGGAAAGATACACGGCACAGGCCCGAGATACTGCCCATCCATCGAGGACAAGCTCGTCAGATTTTCCGACAAGCCAAGACATCAGCTCTTTGTCGAGCCTATGGGAGACTCGACAGAGGAGATGTACATACAGGGCTTTTCCACCTCTCTTCCGACAGAGGTGCAGTATGAAATGCTGCGATCTCTTGACGGCTTTGAAAATGCACAGATAATGCGCTACGCATATGCCATAGAATATGACTGCGCTGAGCCGACTCAGATGTATCCAACGCTTGAATTTAAGGACTATGAAGGGCTGTACGGTGCGGGACAGTTCAACGGCACCTCGGGCTATGAGGAGGCGGCGTGTCAGGGACTTGTGGCAGGCATCAACGCAATGCTGAAGCTCAAGGGCGAGCCGCCTATGGTGCTTGAGCGCTCGTCGTCATATATCGGAACACTCATTGACGACCTTGTAACAAAGGGTACAAACGAGCCGTACAGAATTATGACCAGCCGCTCGGAATATAGGCTGTTGCTCCGACAGGACAACGCCGACGAGCGCCTTACCGAGACGGGCAGGCGGGTCGGACTTGTAAGCGACGAAAAATATGAAAAATTTAAAAAGAAGCAGACGGCGATAAGAGCGGAAGAGGAGCGTATCAAAGACACGGTCATCTGCCCGAGCGAAAAAACTAACGCTCTGCTCGAAAAATACGGCAGTACCCCTATAAAAAGCGGCGTAAAGCTTGCGGAGCTGTTGCGCCGTCCCGAGCTTGATATGCAAAAGCTCGCCGAGCTTGACGTTCACAG
The DNA here is from genome assembly GCA_045120955.1 of Eubacteriales bacterium. Classification (GTDB taxonomy): domain Bacteria; phylum Bacillota; class Clostridia; order Oscillospirales; family CAG-272; genus JAZMZS01. Next base: position 60,963 of record JBGVFH010000072.1, read on the forward strand.
ACCTGACATCGAGCCGTCGGTCATGCTCTCGGCGCAGATAAACATAAAGTATGAGGGCTATATCAAAAAACAGCTTGAAGAGGTAAACCGAGCAAGAAAGCTTGAGGAAAAGGCTCTGCCGACAGACGTTGACTACACAAACATAAAAGGACTGAGAATAGAAGCGGCGCAAAAGCTGACAAAGCTCCGACCGCTGAACATCGGTCAGGCATCACGCATCAGCGGAGTAAATCCCGCCGATATTTCGGTGCTTCTCATCTGGCTGAAGTCAAAGGACGAATAACGGTCATACAGCGTGGTCGTCAGTATCTGACGATCACGCTGTATATAATTATTTTGTTTGTTTACAATCTATTAAAAAAAATTGGTATTTTTAGAAATTGTAATATATTACACTATTGAAAACAGGACGGGAAAAGTGGTATAATAAGAAGGAAGAAAAGCTTTTTTGCATTTGTTTTAAAAAGCGGGCAGTGCCCGCCCCCATCCTCTCGCCTACCGCTTTGTATCTGTTGCAGAAGCTGCGCAGAACGGCGAGCGAGGATCCATGCATTTTATATGTAAAAAAAGGGCGGATATACCGCCCGTAAAAAATATTACTGCCCGCGGCAGCGCCGATACAGGACAAATGAGATATCTGACCTGAGCAAATTGCCGAGGCGCACGGAGCTTGTCCGTGAGGGAATGTTCATATACATCACCTCTTGCAGTAATTTTGTGGTTTTATTATATACCGTTCCCCCGAAAAAGGCAATACTATAACGAAAAGAAGGTATAAAAATGAACGAAAAAGAAGAAAAAGTACAAGGCGGCATATCTGTCGAGACTGCACAGATATTCCCCGTTATTAAAAAGTGGCTCTACTCCGACAAGGAAATATTTATCCGTGAGATCATATCCAACGCCTCCGATGCCTGCACAAAGCTAAAGCGTCTTTGCTCTCTCGGGCAGGTGCACGACATCGACGAAAATTTCATGATCAGCGTAAAGCTCGACAAGGATGCAAAAACTATCACCGTATCCGACAACGGTATCGGTATGACCCGTGACGAGGTGGAGAGATACATCTGTCAGATAGCTCTTTCGGGAGCGCTTGAATTTATCGAAAAGTACGAGTCTGAGTCATCCGACTCGGGTATTATCGGACATTTCGGACTCGGCTTTTACAGTGCGTTTATGGTCTGCGACACGGTGGAGCTTGTCACCCGTTCTTACCAAGGAGGCAAAACGGTCGTATGGCAGTGCGATGAGTCGGGCAGCTATGAGATGAGCGAGTCAGAGCAAAAGGAATGCCGAGGCACCGATGTCATCATGCATATAAACGAGGAGGGCGAGGAGTATCTTGACTCTCATACTCTGCGTGCCGCTATTGAAAAATACTGTGCTTTTATGCCTATACCGATATATTTTGACGACGGCGGGGTATGCGAGTGCGAGCATGAGCATAAGCATAAGGATGGAGAGGAATGTGAGTGCAAGCATTCACCCGTGCAGATAAACGATACGGCTCCTCTGTGGCAAAAGCAGCCCTCGGAGTGCACCGACGAGGAATACAAGCAGTTTTATTCAAAGGTTTTCCCCGATTTTCGTGAGCCGCTGTTCTGGATACATATCAACGCCGACTACCCCCTCAACTTCAAGGGTATACTGTATTTTCCCAAGCTTGCGCATGAGTATGACAGCCTTGAAGGACAGGTAAAGCTGTATTACAATCAGGTGTTTGTTGCCGATAATATAAAAGAGGTCATTCCCGAGTATCTTTTGATGCTTCGAGGTGTGCTTGACTGTCCTGAGCTTCCTCTCAACGTATCAAGAAGCTATCTGCAGTCAAACGGCTATGTAAAAAAGGTATCTGCGCACATCGTAAAGAAGGTCGCTGACAAGATAAACGGTATGTTCAACACTGACAGAGAAGCATATGAAAAGCTCTGGAGCGAGATAAAAATGTTCTGCGAGTATGCATCTCTTTGTGACCGCAAGTTCTTTGACAGAGTAAAGGCATCTCTTTTGCTCACGCTCACCGACGGCACGCACAAGACACTCGCCGAGTATCTCGAAGCCGCAAAGGAAAAGCACGAGGGCAAGGTATTTTACGCTACGAATACGACGGCACAGGCGCAGTACATTTCTATGCTTGAGTCAGAGGGTATACTTTGCGCTGTGTTTGACAAAATGATAGACACACAGTTTATCTCCATGCTTGAGAGTGAAAACGAAAATGTTAAATTTATGCGTGTTGACTCGGATATAAGCGACATTCTCAGAGCAAAGGAAGGCGGAGAGGAAAACGAAAGACTCACCGCTCTTTTCCGTGAGGTAAGCGCAAATGAAAAGCTGAGCGTAAAGATCGAGCATCTAAAAGACGCAAAGCTGCCCGCAATGCTCATACTTGACGAGCAGTCAAGACGTCTGGACGACATGATGAAGATGTACAGAGCCGCAGGCGAGGGGATGGGAGCTGACACGTTTGCACCGCAGGCAACTCTTTTGCTCAATCTCGACTGCCCCACCGTATGTTCTCTTGACAAGCAAGAACCGAGCGACAGGGAAAAGGCTGTTGCACGTCAGATATATATGCTCGCACTTCTCTCTCAGAGAGGGCTGAGCGGCGAGGAGCTCAAGGAATTTCTCGCTTCAAGCTACGATATTCTCGAGAAAATATAAATTTTTCGGAGGAAAATATGTCAAAGAAAATTCAATTTCGCCCAAACGGCACTTGCTCAAGGCTGATAGAGCTTGAGATAGACGAGAGCGATAACATAGTCGACGTAAAATTTTCGGGAGGGTGCTCGGGAAACACACAGGGCATCTCGGCTCTTGTCCGAGGCATGAATGCCCGTGAAGCGGCACAGCGGCTCTCGGGTATCCGTTGCGGCTTTCGTGACACGTCCTGCCCCGATCAGCTTTCAAAGGCTATAGACAAGCTACTTGACAATTAAGGATAAATTTTCTATAATCTACATATAAACTAAGGAAGGAATTTTTCAGATGAAAAAAGTATTGACACATACCGATATATATGAGAAATGGCTCTCATATACAGGCATTGATGCCGACACAAAGGCTGAGCTTGAGAGTATAAAGAACAACGAAGACGAAATAAAGCTGCGTTTCCGCGGTAATATGGAGTTCGGTACAGCAGGTCTGCGCGGAATTATGTGTGCAGGTCAGTCATGCATCAACACATACACAATAGCTCATGCAACGCAGGGGCTTGCAAATCTTATTATCGACGAGGATAAGTGTGAGAGAGGCGTTGCTATCGCATACGACAGCCGCAACAACTCTGCCCTCTACGCAAAGATAAGCGCAAGCGTGCTTTGCGCCAACGGTATCAAGGTATATATCTTTGATGCTCTGCGCCCGACACCTGAGCTTTCATTTGCTGTAAGAGAGCTTAAATGCATTGCAGGTATCAACATCACCGCAAGCCACAACCCGAAGCAGTATAACGGCTACAAAGTATATTGGGAGGACGGAGCACAGCTTTCTCCCGTTCACGCAGGTGCCGTTTCCAAATATATCGAGAACATCGACATTTTTGAGGATGTAAAGACGACAGACTTTGACTGTGCTGTCAAGGACGGCAGGATCACCGTGGTCGGCGAGGAGCTTGACCGTGCGTTTATGAAAAACGTCCTCGCTCAGGCGGTAAACCCCGAGGTAGTGGGAGCGGTTGCGGATGACCTTAAGATCGTATACACACCTCTTCACGGTGCGGGACACAAGCTCGTGCCCGAGGCACTTCGTGCAATAGGACTCAAAAATCTGGTAGAAGTACCCGAGCAGATGATAATTGACGGAGACTTCCCCACAGTTGCAAAGCCCAATCCCGAGCTTGCTGATGCTTTCACTCTCGGAATAGAGCTTGCGGAAAAGGTCGGCTCAGACCTTGTCGTTGCGACAGACCCCGACTGCGACCGTGTTGGCGTTATGAGCCGTGACAAGGACGGAAAGTTTGTCCGCATCACAGGAAACCAGATGGGTGCACTGTTGCTTGACTACATTATCACCGCATACAAGGAAAAGGGCGGTGTGCCTGCTGACGCATATGCTGTAAAGACTATCGTTTCGACCGAAATGGTAGCAGAGATATGCAAGCAGAATAACGTAAAGCTCTATAACGTGCTCACAGGCTTTAAGTTTATCGGTGAGGTTATCAAAAACTCGGAAAAAACGGGTGTCGGCACATATCTGCTCGGCTTTGAGGAGAGCTACGGCTATCTCAAGGGCACATATGCCAGAGACAAGGATGCAGTTTGTGCTTCCATGCTTATCGGCGAGATGACCGCCTACTACAAAAAGAAGAATATGACTCTCAGCACGGCTCTCGATGCTCTTTACGAAAAGTACGGCTACTACAGAGAAGGCGTTGAGGACATATATATGGAAGGTCTTGACGGTATAGCACGCCGCACAAGAATAATGGAAAATCTGCGTAAAAACACACCTGTCACCATAGGCGGAGTGAAGGTCATCAGCGTAGGTGACTACATCACTCAGACTATCACAGAGCTTGCAAGCGGAAAAACAGAGCCTACGGGACTGCCCAAGTCTGATGTTCTCCGCTACGAGCTTGAAAACGGAGACATCGCAGTTGTCCGTCCTTCGGGTACCGAACCGAAGATCAAGATGTACTTCCTCGCAAGTGCAAAGACAAAAGAAGCGCTGGACGCTCAGGTCGACAAGTATCTCTCGAGATATACAGAGCTTCTTTGCGATTGATAAGCTGAGAATTTAATAAATAAACAAAGATAAAACGGGTGATGAGAGAAGCCTTCATTGCAAAGGTTTCTCCCGTCACCCGTTTTTTGTTATGGTATACTATGCTCCTTTGACAGCCGAGATCGTTTTGCACACGGCAAAGGCGCAAATATCCGCGACAACGATGGTAGAGCCTGACGGTGTCCCAAAAAGAACAGACACGGTCATACCCACAGCCGCACAAGCGACGCCTATTACCGCCGAGCAGACGATCACACGTCGAAAGCTCTTGAAAACGCTCATTGCCGATATTGCGGGGAAAATGATAAGCGCCGAGATGAGCAGAGAACCGACCAAGCGCATTGAAAGAGAAATGACCACGGCTGTGACGACCGCTATCATGAGATTGTACGCTTTTGCGCCTCCGCCCGTTGCCTGCATAAAGGTCGAGTCAAAGGTAAGAGCGAAAATTCTGTTGTAAAAAAGTATAAATATCAGCACCACCGCCAAAGCCATAACTATGCTGAGGAGAAGGTCGCTTTGCTTTAGCGTCAGTATGGATGCCGAGCCGAAAAGGGACGAGCACACGTCTCCTGCCACATTTGAGGATGTAGGGAAGAGATTGAGCAGTATGTAGCCTATTGCAAGAGACCCTACGGAAAGCATCGCAAGTGTGGCATCGCCGTTGATCTTTTTGCTCTCACCTATGCCGAGCAAAATTACGGCACATATGACGGTGACGGGCATTATCAGCAAAAGATTGTCAGAGAGATTGAGCACAGCCGCTACAGCCATAGCGCCGAACGCAACATGGGAAAGTCCGTCCCCGAGATAGGAAAAGCGCTTGAGCACCAAGGTCACGCCGAGAAGAGATGCGCACAGAGCTACGAGCATTCCCACTATCAACGCATATCTGACATACGGGTATGAAAAGTAAGAAATAAATTCGTCAAAGCTCATTTTTCGTCACCTCCGTGAGCATAAATAAAGGCTCTGCCCACCTCGCTGTGTCTGTATTCTTCGACCGTACCGAAAAATATTTTTTCCGAGCCGAGGTGCAGTATGTGAGTTGCATATGCAAGGGTGGAGCATATGTCGTGCGATACCATTATCACCGACATTTTATCATTTTCATTGAGATCCTTTACAGCCTCGTACATTTCGTGTGTAGCCGACGGGTCAAGCCCCTGCACAGGCTCGTCGAGCAAAAGCATTTTCTTTGCGGCACAGAGGGCTCGGCAGAGAAGGACTCTTTGCGCCTGTCCGCCCGACAGCTCACGAAAGCATCTGCCCGAAAGCTTGTCTATACCGAGGCGTTTCATATTCTCCTGCGCTTTCTTTTTATGCTTTGAGCGAAAAAACGGGAAAGCGCCCGGCTCCCCGATACAGCCCGAGAGCACTACCTCGCTGACCGATGCGGGAAAGTCCTTTTGAGTAAAGGAGGTCTGCGGCAGATATCCGATGTCACGTTGACGCAGACCTGCGTTCATTTTTATCTCTCCGCCGAGCGGCGGTATGAGCCCGAGCAGCGTTTTTACAAGAGTGCTTTTCCCCGCACCGTTCTCGCCCGTGATAGCAATATAGTCTCCCTCGTTTACCTCAAAGCTGATATTTTCAGCTATAGGTTTTTTATCGTAGCCGAGCGAGAGCTTTTCACATTTTAACAATAGCATTATCTTCTCCTTTGCAGCCCTTACTTCGAAAGTGCGAGTGCAAGCGTCTGAAGATTTTCCCGCATGACCGATAGGTAGCTCGCACCTTTTTCAATGTCGCTCTCGCTTATCGCTTGCAGCGAATTGAGCGTCAGTATCTGCATATCCTTGTCTTTTGTATTTTTTATGACCGCATCCGCAATTTTTTTGTCCGAATTTTCGCATACTATTACGTATGAAAGTGAATGCTTGTCGATCGTTGCGGACAGCGATGCTATCACCTCAAAGCTCGCCTCACTCTCGGCAGAGCAACCCGTAAATGCGGCTTCGCACTCAATACCGAGCGAGCTGAAAAGGTAGGAAAAAGGATACCTGTCTGCGACGACTGCGGTTTTTTGTGCGCCGTTTTCTGCCGCCGAGATATAGTCACGCTCAAGAGCGGATATCTCAGCGCAGTAGGCGCTTGCGTTGTTTCTGTATGTCACGGCACTCTCGGGACGGAGAGCACACAGCGCTTCTGATATCAGTGTGACGGCACAGCGGCTGCAATCAAACGAAAACCATATATGCTCGTCTATGCTGTGCTCATGCTCCTCGCTCTCTTCGTGCTCATGGCTGTGCTCATCTGCGCACAGCTTGTCCGATAAATGCTCTGCGAGATTGAGCCTTACCATATCGGTATTTGCGGCGCTCGACAGCGTATCCTCCACCCACGAGTCAGACTCGCCTCCGATGTGGATGAACATATCGCTCTTTGATATAAGTGTGATGTCCTTTACCGTTGGCTGATAGCTGTGTATGTCCGCACCGTTTGCGCCGAGAATGTTGAGAGAATAGCTTTCGATATCGTCACCGAGCACCTCTCTCACCCAGTCGTAAAGCACAAATGTCGTGCATACTATTTTTATTTTTCCCTCGTCCTCCTCGTTTGTGCCGGTACAGCCCGAGAGCGAGAATATACCGCCTATGCAAAGCACAAATGACAGCAATAGGGAAAGTGTTATTTTTGTTTTGTTGTGTGTTGCCCTTTTTAAAAATTTCATAGCTTGTCCGTTTGTTTTGAATTTATTTTTCGGTATCTTTAGCCAGACAGTCCGAGCATATACCGTAGAGCATTGATTTTTCACAGCTCAACACAAAGCCGTGCGCTTCCTTTGCGTGTGCCGCGATCTCGCTCATAAAATGGCAATCAAGGTGTACTATGGCGCCGCACTCGGTACATTTCATGTGCAGATGCGCACGGCATCCTCCCTCATCTCCCGAATACTTGTACATTGCCTTGCCCGTGCGCTCTTGCGAAAAACGCATGAGTACACCGTCACGGGTCATGGTGTCAAGGTTGCGGTACACGGTTGTGAGATTGAGCGTTTCGCCTTTGCCGCACAAAATGCCGTAGACATCGGAAGCTGACAGCAGTCCGTCGCTTTTCTCTCTGAATGCCATAAGTATTTGCGTTTTCAGTTTTGTCTTATAGCTTTGTGTGCTTTTCATGTTCATTTCTCCAAATAATAATTGCCAAGCTTGATTTTAACACAGATAAAATACCGTGTCAATACAAAATGCAAATAATTTGCAAATTGCCGACCGACGGAAATATTTATTGTATGGGAAATCGCAAGGCTCCTCACACGCCGTTTTTGCACAGCTTTTGCAATAGAAAAATAGCGATAGGCGAGAGAACGGGGGCTGGTACTGCCCGCTTTTATGCCGCAAAATGCGAATATATTGAAAAATAAGGATGAAAACTATTGTAAAAAAAGAGAAAATATGCTTTAATAATAATTATGACAGATTTTTTGAGGAGTTAATATATGCAACAAAGAGAAAAATTTTCTTCCCGTATCGGTTTTATACTGATAAGCGCAGGCTGTGCCGTCGGTCTTGGTAATGTTTACAGATTTCCTATAATTGCGGGCGCATACGGCGGTGCAATATTCGTGCTTATCTATATCGCTTTTCTCATTGTGCTCGGTATCCCCGTTATGACGGCAGAATTAGCGGTCGGCAGGGGCTCACAGCGCAGTATTGCTTCTTCCTTTGACGTGCTCGAGAAAAAGGGGCAAAAATGGCACCTTGCAAAGGGGCTCGGAATTGTCGGTAACTATCTGCTGATGATGTTTTACACTACGATATCCGGCTGGATGGTGCTGTATTTTATCAAATACGTTGACGGCTCGATACTGTCTGTGCAGGATGCGCAGGCACTCAGCGGAGTGTTCGGAGAGATGGCATCAAACACGCCCGTTGTACTCGCAGCTACAGCCGGTGTTATATTCGTGTGCTTCGGCATTTGCTCGCTCGGTCTGCAAAAGGGAGTTGAGCGAATTACAAAGCTGATGATGGTGGCGCTGTTCGTGCTGATGATCTCGCTCGCTATTTACTGCTGTACTCTTGACGGAGCAAAAGAGGGGCTGAGGTTCTATCTTGTACCTTCAATCGAAAATCTGCAGGCTGCGGGTATAGGCACGGTTGTCTCTGCGGCAATGGGACAGGCGTTTTTTACGCTCAGTATAGGCATTGGCTCGATTGCGATCTTCGGCAGTTATATAGATAAAGACCGCAAGCTTCTCGGAGAGGCAGCTACGATCATCAGCCTTGATACGAGTGTTGCTCTGATATCGGGTCTTATCGTTTTTCCTGCATGCTTTACCTTCAACGGCGGTCAGACAGCCGATGCATCCACCGTCGGTGCGAGCTTTTTGTTTACGACACTTTCGAGTATCTTCAATCAGATGCCCGGCGGCAGACTCATCGGCTCGCTGTTCTTCCTGTTTATGATGTTTGCGGCGCTCTCGACCGTCATTGCCGTGTTTGAAAACATAATGTCATTTTGGCTTGAGCTTACTTCTCTTAAGCGCAGAACCGTAGCTGTGATAAACATCGCACTTGTATTTCTGCTCTCTTTGCCTTGCATTCTCGGCTTCGGTGTTTTGTCAGAGGTAAAGATATTCGGGCTCGGAATTATGGATCTTGAGGATTATGTAGTCAGCAACCTCCTGCTCCCTATCGGAAGTATCATTTATGTGCTGTTTTGTACTTCACGCTACGGCTGGGGATGGGATAAATTTATCGCTGAGGCAAACTGCGGAAGCAAGGGCATAAATATGCCTCGAATACTCAAGCCCTATGTCTCTTACGTTCTTCCCGTTATTATAGCGGCGGTTTTTGTCATGTCGATAATTTAATATGTTCGTGTATCTGTAAAAAACCTTTTTAAAGCGAGCAGTGCCCGCTCTATTCTCTCGGCGTTGTTTTGCTATCACAGAAGCTCTGCAAAAACGGCAAGTGAGAATGTGTACAAATTCATATGAGACAAAAAGTGCGGGGAGAAACCTCTTTAAAAGGTTTCTCCCCGCAATCATATTATTTATTATATCTGCCTTATTAAGAGTGCTGTACCGCAGTGTTTGAAGACACATCCTCGTTGCTTGAGCCAAACAGTCCGGCATCGGCAAGCTTAGATATGAGGGTCTTGTTCTTTTGAGCAAAATCCTCGATAATGTCCTTGAGCGCATTCTCATCAAGTCCCGCAACAGACTCGTATTCGGGAGTTTCGGGGACAGCTACGCCGGTTTTAAACGCTATTTTCAGTCCTATAGAAGAGAGGTCCATTTCGATCCCGCTCGTTTTAAAGCTGCTGAGAGTAAACTCAGCGGAATTCTCTGTCATTGCTGCATCAAATACGATCTCGCCCGACATTTTATCCTCGCCGTCATCTATATCCATGCTGAGCACGAGCTTGCTGTCTTTCAGTTCTCCTTTGAGTGTAGTTTTGTCCTCTCCGTCGTTGAATGTCAGGCTGATATAGGTGTCAGTCCATTCGAGCTTGCCCGTTGAGAGAGTCTCATGTACCTCTGTTCCGTATTTTATGCTCTGAGCCATGTTCAGATCAATGCTGTTGTCGTTGCGTGTGAGCTTTATCTCGACCTTTACGGAGTACGCATCGAGCTCTCCGTCCTGTGAGTTGTTCGTAACTGTAAGTACAGCCGTATTCTCTGCCCATTCAAGCTTGAATTCCTGCTTTTCTTCGGAGCCGAGCAGTCCGTCCTTTGACTCAACACTTATACAAGCCGAGGACTGACCGATAACTGCCTCTATCTTTGACACATCTGTGTATGCTGCCTCGGCACCGTTGTCGTCTATGTACGACGATCTTTCTGTAAATTCAAAGAGTATGACGGTATTTTCGTCTCTGTTATCTATCTTGAATATAAGCTCACCCGAGCCTTGCTTATCCTTTATAGACAGCGAGAGGTTTCCGTCGCCGCTGTTAAAGGTGAAAACTGCGAGCGCATCACCTATGCTTGCGGTGATGTCAGCCGAGAGCACAGAGCTGTCTGTCTTGTCAAGAGTAAGCTTTATCTCAGCGCCGAAGCCCGAATTATTGAGTATTTCTTTTGCTGAGGATATGAGCTGAGCCTTTGAGGGCTTGCCCGAGAGGAATTGATCCTTTGTTACACCCGAGAGGGCGGTCATTATTTCGAGAGCCTCGTCATCGGCGCAGAATGCCTCGATAAGCTCTGTAAGGATCACGGCTGTGTTGTCGGGTGTGAGGGTGAAGCTGATATTTTTCGTGTTGCCCTCCTCAGAGACTGCAAAGCTGACATTTGCCTTTAACGCAGTATCGAGCTTTTCCACATATCTTGAAAGGAGCGCAGTCAGCTTTTCCGGGTCGCTTAGCAGCTCTATAAGCTCTGTGTAGCCTGAGCCGAGCTCATCCGCCATGCTGTCTGTGAAAAGTGAAACAAGCTCTTCGTATGATATGCCGTAGCTTTTGTTATAGAGAGAGGGAGCGCTGAGCACGATCCCCTCGAGATCTTCATAAAGGCTGACCTTGTGCTCTTCTCCGAAGAGCTTTGCCCCGAGGCTTGATACCGCCTTGCCGTTTGCAAAGTCGTATATCATATCAAAGTAAATATTCTTTATATCGGGGTTCTCCGCACCGTTCTCTCCGAGCAGAGTCATTAAAGCGGTGGGGTCTGCCACCGATACGCTCATTTGTGAGCCTCCCGACACAACGCTGTCCTCGCTCACCCCTATCATCTGTGAGAACAAGGTACCCAGCGCCTGAGCACTTACACTGATACTGCCGTCGCCGTTATCGCCGTTATCTGCGGTGTCCTCGGGGTTTTTTTCAGTATCAGATATAATGTCCGTGTTGTTTTCAAGTGTTGCCTGCTCTCCGCAGCCGATAAAACAGCCGAGGACAAGCACGCTTACCAATAGCATACATAAAATTCTTTTCATAATTACCCTCCATAATATATCTGTCGCATACAAGGTGTTGACCTTATATTTATTATAACGGAAATACCGCAAAAGGTCAATACCTTAAAAAGTCAATACCTTTCGTCACGGACGTATAATGAAAGTCCGCCGCCTATTTCCGTGCGTCCTTTACGCAGACGGTTACTACCGTCATGTCGTCTCTGCAGTTATGCTTTGTTTTTGCGGCGGCGAGAACGGATGCCGCAATGTCAAAAGGGTTGTCCGTTGTTCGGCGGCACAGCTGCTGTACCACCAGCCGCCCCTCGTCCGGACCTTCAACTATTCCGTCGCTGACCATTACAACTATGTCCCCCCGCCTGAGGCGGAATTTTATTTTTTCGGCACCTATACGCTCGGTTATGCCTATCGGTATGGTTTTTGCTGATACACGGTACACGTTTTTTTGTCTGCAGACAAAGGAGGGCGCCGCACCGCTTTTTATAAAACACCCTTCACCGCTGAAGGTATCAAGCTCAAACAGATCAACGGTGCTTGAACATTCCTGCGGATCTTCTCTTATCACGGCGTTGAGCATCTCTATTGTCAGCTCCTTTGGGTTTGAGCTTTCGAGCATATTGTGAAGATACTCCGTGCAAACGCCGCTCGTATATGCGGCATCCTTGCCGCTGCCCATGCCGTCGCAGAGTATCCCGTAAAAATATCCTTCATTATTATATAAGCTGTCAGCGCTGTCTCCGCTGCAGCTCTCTCCCTCCTTCGGAAGTGTGGCAATGGCGCACTCGGCGGAGTACATAGGCTCGCTGTGCATCTCAAATTCAATATCCGCACCGTCGATGCTGTATACGGGCGAGGAGAGCCTGCAGCCGCATACCTTCTCAAACTCACGGCGCAGAGCGGCGGCGCTCACCGTGTGAGAGGCAAGGTCTATTTTTGCGGCATATATCTGCTTTTGCCGTTTGCCGTATACTCTGATACTGCCTATGCCGTAGAGGCGTCTGCGGCACATATCGAGAAGCGCATCGGAAAGCGCACGGTCGAGAGTGTCCTTTTCCTTTGCTTTTTGCAAATGAGCACAAAGTATCTTTGACATAGCCTCATAGTCGGAGGCGAAGATATCCGTTCCTCCTTTTTTAAAGCACGCCTCGGTAGCTTGTCCCGTTCTTTTGTTTATTTGGGAGACGAGCGCTTCTTTTTTTATGCATTGCGATTGCAGATATGCGGGCAGAGCAGGCTCGTTTATCCTTCCGTGCTTTGAGAGGTAGCTGCTGACCTTAGAAAAAGCATCGCTTGTACTGCCGGCGTTTTTCTCCCAGCAAAACGACCTTTTTCTGCAGTCGGGGCAAACGCTGTCACAGCTTTGCTCGCATATACCTCGTGTGTCGAGCAGCTGTGTGCGTTTTGCCTTGCTTGAGAGGGCTTTGAGCATATTTGAAAGCGAGGCGAAGGCGACCGACACCTCCTCCATGCTTTTTGCGGCACCCCTGACATTCTGATCCTCCGTGCGCTCCTTTTTTTCGAGAAGCGGCAGAGTAAAACAGCTTATCCTCTCGCTTATGTTGTATTTTTGCCATAAAAGTGTAAGACACAGCCCGATGCTTGTGTCAGGCAGACATGAGATAAGCGCAGAATAACCGCCGATATATCCTTGAGCCATAACGATAAAGGTGTATGCGCCGAGATTTCCGAGAAAGGGCGAGAGTGACCCGAGTGCGGCGCACAGCGTCGCCGCTAACGCATATACGGCGGCGGTGCTTATCCCGAAGGGAAGCCCGCATACCAGCCCCATGAGTGCGCAGGCACCCTTTTTCTTTTTTGAGGCTTCTGCCGTCATGAGGCAAAAAGCTGCAACTCCGGCGCATCTGACGTATAACAGAGTTAAGTCGGAGAGCGACAGGACAAGTACAGCGCACAGCACGAGTCTTGCCGCATCACGCAGCTCGCTTTTTTGCGAGGAGTCAAAGCCGCAGCAAAAAATATACGTTCCTACAGGACACACCGCCATGACAAGCAGCGAGCCGAGCAGAGAATAATAGGTAAATCCGAAATAAAACAGATTGTAAATTCCTATAATAAAGGAAGCAACACATGAGAAAATTACTCTGTATGCTATCCACTCCGAATAAACGGGGAAACGCCTTATCCCCTCTTCCTTTGCGTCAAAATATACGCAGGCGGCACTGCGCACGGCAAGTATGAGAGCATAGAGCAGAGCATATACATTTGATACTCCGCCGAGACACAGACAGGTTATAACAGATACAAGTGAGTATATCGGCAAGGCTCTGCCGATCGAGCACAGATATATTATGCCAAACGGGTAAACGCTGAACGCAAGCTGTGTACGGCACATCAGTGCGGCAAAAATACAGCCCATCACGCATCTTGCGGCTTTGACTGTATAGCGCCGTTGCTTTGCTTCGCTTTTCTCTCCCTCCCTGTCGGTTAAAATGTGCGTAAAAACAAAATTTTTTACATATGAGAGCAGCTGTGCGCCCTTAGGTCTTCTTTTTCTTTTTGCATCGACATCCGCCATTTTATTTTCCTCCTTTTTTGTGGTAAGGACAATTTTATTACAGCGGCAGCATAAATTGAGTCGAAACATGAATTCGGGAATTGTAGTGTAAAAAATGAGATTTTGCATCTCAATGTCGTGCTCGGCAAAAAAATACCGCACCGAGCAAGAAAAAGGTGCAAATTTTAAATAGATTATAAGAGCAAACATCAAAAAAAGAAGAAAAGTTTTTTCGGACGGGGACAGAGCGCAGACTCTCTGACATTGGATGAGGGATAGCGGCGGGTATTTGTGTGCGGCAAAGAAAAAACCGCATACACGCCCCGAGAGGCCGTGTATGCGGCAGTATGATCTTTTGGTTTTGCGCTTTGTTATGCACGTTTGCACTTTATTATGCAGGGTCGCAAAGTGCACCCTGACCGTTTTGGCACAAGGCGCCTTGCCTTTTTAATTTTTCTCCTGCTTTGCGTTGTCAGACAGATCACGGTTGCACATTTGCTTTTTGTATATTTGGGGAGAAGTGCCGAACTGTGCACGGAACAGCTTGTAAAAGAGCGAATATTCGGAAAATCCGCACTCGTCGCTGATGGTCTGACAGCTTTTGTCCGTGGTGATGAGCAGATTTCTTGCATTTTCTATTCGCATAAGATTGACATATTTATACGGCGTTATTCCGTATGTCAGCTTGAACACGTCGATAAGATAATTTTTGCTGTAGGAGAGGCGGTCGCTTATCTCCTGCATCGAAAAGGGGTGCATATATTCCTTGATTATGATATCGTGTATTCTTTCAGCCAACATGCGCTGTGGGGTCTTGTATTTCTTTTGGCAGGAATCGAGAACGGTCAGCAGCTTGTAAAAAACAAATCTTTTTTCAAGACGTGTCCGAAAGGGGTCCTTGCATATCTTTTCCATCTCATGAAAAAGCGGCAGCATCAAAGCTACGTCAAACTTGCCCTCGAGCGGAAGCCCGTCGGGGGTGTCTTTAATATTACCTCGGAAATGGACGTAAAAGTATTTGGGACAGTCGCTGGGTTCATCGGCGGTCTGCTGCAGGTTTGCTTTTTGAATATAATAGTGATTTTTGCAAACTGTGACCCTTTTCCCATCCTCAATAAACTTCAGCGTGCCGTCAAGCATAAATATTATGACATTCTCGGGCCAGATCCTTGTTATATGCTTCTCTCCCGGCTCAAAATAACGAAAATTACACAAAAGGTATTTGGGAAGATCGTGAAAACTGAGTCTTTCCATAATAATACTCCCTTTATTATTTTGTAACTTGAGTATATCACAAGAAAAAATGAATTTCAATACTTGCCGTAATTTTTGCAATATTTGTCTGTGTTTTTGCATAGTCATACAAAATATTCCATGGTATCCTTAAAACAGAAGTATTATGTTTTCTTAAATTAAAGATAAATTCACCTGTACTATGGGAGGTATGAGCTAATGCAGAAGTACGGTTTTTTTAATACGGATGAGCTTAAGCCGTCCGGCTGGCTTAAAAAACAGCTTGAGATTCAGGCAAACGGTCTTTCGGGTGCTCTTGACAAGGTGTGGAGAGATGTCCGTGACAGTGCATGGATAGGAGGAGACGCTGAGGGCTGGGAGAGAGTTCCTTACTGGCTCGACGGCTTTATTGTGCTTGCTCATTTGCTCGATGATGAGGATAAAAAAGCCCGTGCAAAGAAATACATAGATGCAATAATCGAAAGACAGAAAGAGGACGGCTGGATATGTCCGTGCAGTGATGAGGAAAGAGAAACCTACGACGTTTGGGCGGTTTTCCTCATTACTAAGGTACTCATGGTATACTACGATTGCTCGCATGACGAAAAGGCAGTTACGGCTGTTTACAAAGCACTCAAAAATCTGTACGAAATGCTCTGCGGCTCAAAGATAGCTCTTCTAAAATGGGGCAAGTTCCGTTGGTTTGAGTGCATGATCGCTATCGAGCGTGTATATAGCATATATAATGAAGAGTGGATGCTTGACCTTTGCCGTATTCTCAAGGAGCAGGGTGTAGACTATACCAAACTCACAGATGAGTGGAAGGTCCCTGTCAACCGTTGGAGACTCGAAACACATTTGGTCAATATCGTAATGGCTCTCAAGGCAGAGGCTGTCAGATATGAGCTGCTCGGAGAAGAGTATACCGACGAGGCTGAATATCTGTGGCAGGTTCTTGAAAAATACAACGCAACGAGCGTCGGCACATTTACAGGCGATGAATGTCTGTCAGGCATCAGCCCCGTTCAGGGAACAGAGCTGTGTGCTGTGGTTGAGCTGATGTACTCCGCTGAGCTTCTTTTTGCTCATACGGGAGATACAAAGTGGGCTGACAGACTTGAAAAAGCTGCCTTCAATGCACTTCCCGCTACTATC
Source organism: Eubacteriales bacterium (assembly GCA_045120955.1). Lineage (GTDB taxonomy): Bacteria > Bacillota > Clostridia > Oscillospirales > CAG-272 > JAZMZS01. The sequence continues at coordinate 77,448 of JBGVFH010000072.1, forward strand.
ACAGAGGATATGTGGGCGCATCAGTATGACCAGATGTCAAACCAGATAGAGTGCGTACCCTTCCCCGGAAAGTCATTCTTCCGTTCAAACGGTGCAGGCTCTCACATCTTCGGTCTTGAGCCGCATTTCGGCTGCTGCACATCAAACTTCAATCAGGGCTGGCCGAAGCTCTGCCAGAGCGTTTTGATGAAGAGCGATGCAGGCATCGTCAATACGACCCCCATCCCCGTAAAGCTCAACACAGAGATAAACGGCAAAAAGGTATTTGTCGAGATAAACACGCTGTATCCTTTCAGAGACAGAGTTGAATATACGGTAAAGGCTGACGAGGCTGTTGATTTTGAGCTTAAAATAAGAGTTCCTTCATGGGCAAAGAGCGTAAAGCTGGACGGAGAGGCTGTCGAAGTAAAGGACTATCTGACGGTTTCAAAGAGCTGGCAGGGTGAGCAGACTGTTGTTGTTGAGTTTACAAGAGACATCGAGATGAAAACTCTCGGCGGCGGGCTGTATTTTGTAAATTACGGACCGCTTGTATTCTCGCTTCCTATAAAGGGCAGATGGGAAATGAAGGAATACACACGCAATGACATCGAGAGAAAGTTCCCCTACTGCGACTGGCACGTTTACCGTGAGTCGGAGTTTGCGTACGGCTTTGACAATGACAGCTTTACGGTAGTACCGAAAGAAGGCTGTGATATACCGTTCTCACATGACAATCCCATGCTTACCGTTGAGGCAAACATGAGAAGAATAAATTGGGAGATGGCAGACGGATATCTCAACGTCCCTGCAAAATATCCCACAGACAGACGCCCTGTAGGCAAGAGTGAAAAGATCACACTCGTTCCTTACGGATGCACAGCGCTTCGTATGACAGAGATGCCGTTCTGCTCGAGCGACGATACTTCAGACAAGTAATTATCCTCGAGCATCAATAGCAGCATGGCGTATTGATATCCCCCATAGCATACGACTAAGCGGACCCGCGGGAAATGGATTCTCCTTTTTCCCTGCGGGTCATTTCTTATTGTATAGGAAATTGCGCAATTACACTCCGCCGTTAGGTTGAGTTAAAGAAAAACCAAAGATACAATAGGCGGGAGGATGGATGCGGGCGCTGCCCGCTTTTTTATCTCATAGGAAATTGTGTAATTACGCCCCGCCGTTAGGTTGAGTTAAAGAAAATCCAAAGATACAATAGGCGGGAGGATGGGTGCGGGCACTGCCCGCTTTTTTATTACGGTGACGTTTATCCCTATGCATACAGCTCTACCGCACAAGAGTTGTCCTGCAATAAGCACAAAAAACATACTGCAAATATTAATTTATATATATATTTTTTGCTAAAATATATTGAGTATTTGAAAAAAATATGCTATGATAGGGGTATAATCGTCGCAATATACATTTTTGGAGGCGCAAAAAACAACAGAGATCTACAACCATATATTTCAAAAGCAAACGGAGGAACAAAGATGACAAGTTTGACAAACAGCAAGGCCTTGAAGATTGCCGTAATTTTCATCGGTATGGCAAACAGCGGAAAAACCGAGTTTTACAATAGGTACTTCAGCGACATTTATACGCATATAGAGTTATCTGTTCTCCGAACGCGATTGAAAGAAAGATCGGCACTTAACGAGTGTTTTGCACATGGGGACTCTTTTGTAATAAACAACGAAAATCCCACGAAAGCCGACAGGCAAAGATATATTCCGTCGGCAAAGGAGGCGGGGTACCGTATAGTCGGGTATTACTTTGACAGTACGGCGGAGCCGCCGACCGCTAATACAAGCAAGGCAAAGGAAAAAGCGAAGTATAACGCCTATATAAAATTCAAGGACAAACTGCAGACGCCGTGCTATGATGAGGGCTTTGATGAGCTGTACTGTGTACATATGAGCCGCAGCGGCGACTTTCACACAGAGAAAATAAACAAAGAATAAAACGACGGCAGGCTGCAGCCTGCCGTATGCTTTGAAAATATTTGCATATTATAAATTCAGTAAAACCGAGGGAGAGGGCATGAAAGAACTAAAAGACAGCGAATATATAAAAAGAATAAGGCCGACGGCAAAGAAGCTGCTGTCCGCTTTGCTCTGCGAATATGAATACGCATCCGTTTTGTGCGTTGATGCGAAGGGAAAAAACTACCGTGTACAAAAGGCAGGTACTTTGATAAGCGACGAGCCGCTTTATTGCAGCAGAGGGCTTGTTTTGCGGGTGTTAAAAAACGGGGAGATATTCGAGCATTCGGTATCCTCCTTGCGTGAAGACGGCATTGAGGGCATCCTTGAGGATATACGCTCTCTGACCGAAGCTGAGCGTTACGGTGTGTCGGCAGGCTATGAGCCCCGCACAAAGCTTGTGCCGAGAGACGAGGAGTGCGTGCTTCACCGCTCTACCACGTATGAGACAGATCCGGAAGAGTACGGGGACGAAAACATCATAAAGGCGCTGACACAGGCAAGAGAGCAGGCACTTTCTGCCGATTCGCGGGTGTTTGATGCCGTGACACGCTGTGCCTACAGAAAATATTCAAAGCTGTTTTTGTCCAAAAACAAGGATATGTGCCAAAACGTCATGTGGACTACGGCTACGGTGCTCTCGCTTGTAAAGCAGGGCGAGAGAATAAAGGACAGCTATCAGGGCTTTTCGGTGCTGGGCGGAGCCGAGGTGCTCGAAGAGATGAAAAATAAGGGAGTACCCCGCTCGGTCGAAAACGGCGTGGCATTGCTTGACAGCGCTCAGATAACTCCGGGCGAGTATGAGTGCATCTGCTCGCCCGACGTTACGGGAATGATAGTTCATGAGGCGTTCGGGCACGGGGTCGAGATGGATATGTTCGTAAAGGACAGAGCGTTGGCGAAGGACTATATGGGAAAGCAGGTCGCATCCCACCTTGTCACGATGAGGGACAGTGCGTGTGCGGTGGACGAGGCGGCATCATACTTTTTTGATGACGAAGGAAATCTCAGCCGTGATACGTTGATCATCGACAGGGGAATTCTTGTCGGAGGCATATGTGACGAGGTTGCGGCAAACGCACTCGGCATCTCCCCCACGGGAAACGGCAGACGTGAGAGCTTTGAAAAAAAGGCGTACACAAGGATGACCAACACCTATTTCGAGGCGGGAGAGGACAGCGTCGAGGATATGATAGCTTCGGTCAAGGACGGCTATTTGCTTGAAGAAGCAAGGAGCGGAATGGAGGACCCGAAAAACTGGGGAATTCAATGCATGGTGGGAATTGCAAGAGAGATAAAGGACGGTGCTCTGACGGGCAGGATATTTTCGCCCGTCGTGCTGACAGGATACGTGCCCGACCTTTTAAAGTCGATATCCATGATGAGCACAGAAGCAAGGCTGTGCGGTACGGGCTTTTGCGGTAAGGGACATAAGGAATGGGTAAAGGTATCCGATGGCGGTCCGTATATCAAGGCACGGATAACGCTCGGATAAAGGCTTTTAATTATTAGGGAGAAGGATACTGTCATGACAGAAAAGATCAAAAGGTTGCTTGAGTGCGAAAAAATTGAGCACTACCTGATAAAAGAACAAATTGAAGAGAGCGAGGAGCTGTATTTTATAAAAAAACGCCTCGACCAAAAAAGAAGCAAGCGCACACACAAATGCACGCTTACGCTTTACCGTGATCACATATCCGACGGTATTCGTATGCGAGGCTCGGCGCAGGTGCTGATATTCCCCGATATGACCGAGGACGAGATGCTCTGCAAGCTGCGTGAGGGATATTATGCCGCTTCCTTTGTAAATGATGCGCATTATGATCTGGCGGCACCCACGGATGACGGCGGAGTAGAAAAAAGTGACGAGATATCGCTCTCTGATACTGCCGCAGAGTATGCACGTGCGTTGTTTTTACATGACGGCGAGAGCAGTGCTTTTATCAACTCTGCTGAAATATTTTGCACAAAGAAAAGCGTCAGAATAACAAACTCATGCGGTGTTGATGTCGGCTACACACAATACCGTACCGACGGGGAGATAGTCGTTGCGTGTAAGGACGGAGAGGATGTCGAGATGTTCGACTACTTCTCGTATGAGGGTATGCAGAGCGAGTGCTTGGCTCAACGGGTAAAAAAAGCGCTGACAGAGGTAAAGGCAAGATCGCAGGCACAAAGGGCACTGCGCTCGGGCGTGTATGATATCATCATTGAGGGCGTGTGTGTCAGAGAGGTGCTCGGTTACTATCTTTGGAAGGCAAGTGCGGCAAATATCTATACAAAATACTCCGAGTGCAAAATAGGCGATATGATGCAGGGAGAGGGGGCAAAATTCCCCCTGAACATTACAGCTTCAGCTACCGTACCCTACAGCGATGAGGGTATAAAAATGAAGGATATGCCGCTTGTCTCAGACGGCAGGCTCTCGATGATATGCGGCGGCGTGAAATTTTGCTCGTATCTGGGCATTGCTCCGAGCGGAGAATATGAAAAGCTCACCGCAGAATTGGGTCGGGTGAGCCTTGCAGAGCTGAAAAGTACACCGCATCTCCATATCGTCAGCTTTTCAGACTTTCAGTTTGACCCGCTCGACGGCTATTTCGGCGGAGAGATAAGGCTCGCTTATCTCTATGACGGGGAGAGCACGAGCATTGTTACGGGCGGCTCTGTCAGCGGAAATATCGGGGAGGTGCGTGACAGCTTTGAGATGAGCCGAGAGGGATACAGCGGCTACGATTACAGCGGACCTCTTGCGCTTAAAATAAAAGGGGTCAGCGTATCGGGAAGTGCCGAAAAATAAGCGGGCAGTGCCCGCATCCATCCTCACGCCTATTGTATCTTTGGTTTTCTTTAACTCAATCTAACGGCGGGGCGTAATTACGCAATTTCCTATGCAACAAAAAAAGCGGGCAGTGAACGCCCCGTCCTCCCGCCTACCGTTGTTTTTATGTTACAAAGGACCGCAAAACGGCGGGTGAGGATACTTTCAATTTCATATGCTAAAAAAGCACAAAATCAGCCGTGGGGGCTCAGCTCCCACGGCTGATTTTGTTGCCGCCTCGGAAAGAGTAAAGACTTGCCCACTCCCGCCCGCTTCGGAAACAGCCACCCCTCGCCCGTGTCATACTGAGCGAGCGAGAGCGAGTCGAACTCCGAGCGCAGCGCAGGAGCGGCGGGGCGGAAGTTGTGACGGTATCTCGGGCGAGAACATAGCGGCGGCGCTCACTCTCCCTCAGAACAGAAGCAAAAGCAACAGCAAAAGGAAGGTGTTGTCGTCGCATCTCGACTGATCCTTGTCTTTGTTTGAGCTTAAAAGGAAAAACAGCAAAACGAATATCAGCAGATTGTCGTTTTTCATGGAATTGCCGAAAATCGACTGCAAAAGAGAGGAATTTTCCCTTTCACGCCCATGTCTGAGGTCATGCTCGTGCTTGTTTTCGCATTCGCAGTCACGCTCTCTGTCTCGTTGTGCGTCGCATACAAGCTCATGCTCATGTTTATGTTCATTTTCATGCTCATGCCCGTGCTGCCGTCTGTCGCTGTCCGAGCTTTTGCATTTTTTGCAGCTCTCCTTGACGTGGGAGTCTGTGTCTGTGCGGCGGTTTTCTTCTTTGACGCACGGCTCTGTATCCGTCATATCTGTGATACCTCTCAGCTGTTCCAGATACAGTGCGTTTCCACGGTAGTTCGATGGGATAAAAAAACCGCCGCTTCTGCCTATTTGATCATTTTTCGTATACATTGTATACCCCCGTACCACCGTTTATTTTATCAGCGACATTATCTCGATTATTCTGACGATCGTGTCTATCATCTCCGCCTTGTCATGCGACATATACGGTTTTAGTGCGAGCAGCAGCGCAGAGCGTCTGTCTGTAACCTTGGCAGGGCGTGGATGTGAACTTCCTTTCGATAAAAGCGGAAATGCCGCCCCCGACTCGTCTCTGTGTCCCTCTTTTTGCTCCTCTTTTTGCGTCTCTTCTTTGCTGCCGAATACTCCCGACAGAGTTGACATCATCTTTGGTAGTGCCGCCAGCAGCTGGGGATTTTGCATTGCTGTTGACAAAATTCCCGAAAGGTCCGGGATCGCCTGAGCACCTGCCCCCGAGCCGTCCGTCTGTGCGTTCGTGTGCTCGGCGCCGTTCTCGGTGTCGTTCTCGGTGCCGTGCTCGGCGCCTTCGCCCGAATCTGCCGGCGGTGTGTCTTTCGGCATGTTCGAAAGCAGCGAGGCAATGCTTGAGAGCATTGCGGGATTAGAGAGCAGAGCAGAGAAGACATCGCCTGTGTTTTCTGCGCTCATTTTGCTCTCAGCCTCCGTTTTGCTCTTTGAATTTGCGCAGCAGCTCTGCCGCCGCCGCTATGTCGCTGTCGCTGGCACCTCCGAGGGCATTTCTTATGGCGGCGATCTCATTTGGCTCTGCCTTTTGCGGAAGTGTTATCCCCGATTGTGAAGCTATCATTTTTATAACAGCCCACAGTCCGTTGTCGTCAAGTAGCAGTAATTTATCTATAGCGCTTTTATCAAGTTGCATTGACATATTTCCCCTTATCATTTAAAATATCTCTTGAAAGAGCCTATCTATACACAGTATATGAAGGCAACGCTTTTTTGTAACATTTTTTTAATGGAGGAGCTTATGAAGCTTGTGGTTTTTTCAGACTCTCACGGAGGTGGAATATATATAAAAAAGGCACTGCAAATGCACAGGGATGCCGATGCGGCGATATTTCTCGGTGACGGGCTGTGGGATTTTTTGCCTTTGAAGGCGCAATTTCCGAATACTGCATTTTTTGCGGTCAGGGGAAACTGCGATATCGGCAGCTCGCTGTGCTCTGATGTGCCGTTGACCGAGGAGCTGACCCTTGACGGGTATAAGCTGTTTTTCTGCCACGGTCACACCTACGGTGTAAAGTACGGCTATGAAAGTATCATCGGTGCGGCAAGAGCACGAGGTGCGGATGCGGTGCTGTTCGGGCATACGCATATCCGAACAGAGCGGTATCTGCCCGAGGATGAGGACGGCGGGGCGCTTTATCTGATAAATCCGGGCAGTATCGGCGGCAGAGGAGAAGGATGCATAAAAAGCTACTGTACCGTAAGACTTGAAAAGAGCGGAATACTCGTTTGTCACGCACAAGTCAGATAATATATATATAATATGTACAAATATAAAATGCAAAAACGCCGAAAAAATCTGCAAAAAAAGATCTTTGGCACAAAGAAAAAATGTTGATTTTTGGAAAAAAAATGATTATAATATAAATATCTTATTTTATCAAATGAAAATAATTCTGTTCTTTTTGGAGGAGTAAAGATGGATACAAACAAGAGACCGGACAGTATGCTGCGTATTACAACGCCCGAGCTCGCAAATCAGTTTATTGATGAGCAGGTGGCGGCAGTCCGTGCACAGGTAGGCGACAAGAAGGTTTTGCTTGCACTCTCCGGCGGAGTTGACAGCTCGGTTGTAGCTGCTCTTCTTATCAAGGCTATCGGCAAGCAGCTCGTATGCGTACACGTAAACCACGGTCTTATGCGCAAGGGTGAGAGCGAACAGGTAATCGAGGTGTTCCGCGGTCAGCTCGATGCAAACCTCGTTTATATTGATGCAACAGACCGATTCCTTGACAAGCTCGCAGGCGTTAGCGACCCTGAGACAAAGCGTAAGATCATCGGCGGTGAGTTTATACGTGTGTTTGAAGAGGAGGCACGCAAGCTTGAAGGCATTTCGTTCCTCGGTCAGGGTACCATCTATCCCGATATACTCGAGAGTGACGGAGTAAAGGCACATCACAACGTAGGCGGACTTCCCGATGATATGCATTTTGAGGGACTCGTAGAACCTGTAAAGCTGCTTTATAAAGACGAGGTGCGTGTAGTAGGTAAGGCGCTCGGACTTCCCGCAAAGATGGTCGATCGTCAGCCTTTCCCCGGACCCGGACTCGGTGTTCGCTGCCTCGGCGCTATCACACGTGATCGCTTGAATGCTCTGCGTGAGGCTGATGCTATCCTTCGTGAGGAGTTTGACAAAAACGGCCTCGCAGGCAAGGTATGGCAGTATTTTATAGCTGTTCCCGACATGAAGAGCGTAGGCGTTCGTGACAGCAAGCGTTATGAGGGCTGGCCTGCGATCATCCGTGCCGTAAATACCAAGGACGCAATGAGCGCAACCATCGAGGAGATCCCCTATCCGCTCCTCCACCATATAACAGACCGTATCACACACGAGGTAGAAGGCATCAACCGTGTGCTTCTCGACCTCACACCCAAGCCCATCGGAACGATCGAGTGGGAATAATCCTACACATCTGAAAACCCCTGATTTCAAGGGATTTTACAGTTCTCGTTTTGCTATTGACAGCAATATGACAGCAAAAAACCAAGATGCTCTGCTTTTTACGGCAGAGCATCTTTCTATTTTATGGGGTTCTTCGCCAAACTCTATATCACAACCGATGAAGTTGCGGTTCAGTTCCTGACAGGCAGTAAGCACGGAGTATCCACCAGCGGCAGGGTCAAGAATCCAGTCTCCTTCTTGGGTAGTTGCCTCAATCAGTGCTTTTTGTAGTTCCAGTGGTTTGGAGTGCGGATGTAATTTAGGGGTCTTTTCATCCCACACATCGGGGATGTTATGGATAGTCCATTTACCTTTTGCTCTAACAGGGCTCTTTTGGCAAACTATAAGATATTCGGACTTTCTTCTGGTACGGAAGCCCATACCAATTTTGCACTTATTCCAAACGACCATATCAACCAGATTAAGGTCCGTATGCTGCAACCATTGCAGAACTCCTTGGCATAGGTGGAACTTGTCCACCCACAGGAATAGATGACCACTGGGCGATAACACTCGGTTTATCTCTTGGATGAAATTTTTAATGGTTGTTTCATCCATTTGAGCGAGGTTGCATCTTGCTTTGCCCCGATTTACACCTTCGTTTCCGTAAGCGAGTTTATCCAGCACACCACGGTACTGTGGGTCGAAGAAAGCAGTTTTGATTGATTCATCTGTTAGAGATGATAGCAGATTCAAGCCGTCTGCTTTATTGCGAAAGTTTGGGGGATAATTTTTCTTATTGCTCATAAAGCATTTCTTTCCTTTCTTATAGATTTATATGAAACTCTGCTTTTTACGGTAGAGCATCTTTTTCTTTTGGTACGAAGACTAAAATAGTTCTTGTTACACTATCATAACTATCTCGTAATGTTTTACAATCTGCATAGTTCTCTTTATACTCACGATATGGCATTATGACCTCATTATGTGTTACTGCCATTTTCTTGCGATAGGTTTCTGTGCGACATTTGGAACAGTCACATTCCTTTTCGTACCACTCGATTCGTTTTTCACGGTCCTTGTGCTTGCCGAAGAGTTGAACCTCTTCCTCGTGACCGCATTTGAAAATAACATTATATTTTCCCATATTTTGTGTATCTCCTTTTTTATTTTAAAGTTAGTGAGTGCTCCGACTCTTCATCGGAGCACTTTTTTATTACCAAGTTCTGACAAGACCCTTGGCGGGGGTCAGTCTTATGCCAATCGAACCTATTTCAGAACAGAAAGGGTCGTCTCGATTGACCACATAGGCGATGGTTTCGCCGTTCCTTATGAGTTGCTGGTCAGCATCCCATTCGTCTCTGTGCCTGCTCACATACAGGTAAGCATCCATCGTACCGTATTCGGTGTAACTACGAACGACCATATAGACACGGGCACCGTGCTCTGCTTCCCAAGACCTGATTTCTTCCAGTTCTTTGTCATCAACCCAGTAGAAGGCTCCGAAAGGCGGTTCGCTCTTACTGATACGACCTTCTTCTGCGAACTGCCTGATGGTTTCATCGTGAACACACAACATACCCATTCGCTTGACTGCCTCGATGTGCATATCATCGACCTCAAAGGTCAGTCCGTTTACTTCAACTGTCACTTGCATCACCCCCTTCGTCTGTCGGAGAGAGTTTTGCAATCAACTCTAACAGGTATTTGATGTTTTCGAGCACATCGGTGGACTGGTCTATCTGTTCCAGACGTTTCAGTTCTTCGGTGAGACTTACAAGGTAATCACGAAGATACTTCTGAACTCGGATGTTAGGATGCACTATGATGTCCTCACAGAGTAATCGCTTGATACAATAGTTCTGCTTGGTCATCCCCGAAGTCAGCACCATCATATTGATGGTGTCTGACTCTTGTGGCGATGCTCGAAAACTAACAGTAACACATCGCCATCGTTTCTTGTTGTCACGGTTCTTTTCAGACATTTGCAACACATCCTTTCACTTGTTCCAAAGCATTGACGAGGAAATCGCCGCTATTCTTGTAAGAGTGAGAGTAATGCAAACTCTGAAGGAACTCACTGTGACCGACTTGGGCAGAAATAGTGGTGTATGGTATGCCGTTATAGACACACATGCTGATATAACTGTGTCGTAAACAGTGTACACAGATATCCTTAACCCCTACTTGTGCAGCACCTTCGTGAAGGTGTTTCAGAAGAGTGGATTTGCTCGTTACAAAAACACGAGCATTGGGGTCCATCGGTCCAAGGCTGTCTATGAACTCTCGGAGTTCATCTGCCAAAAAAGAGGGTATTTTCACAGTGCGAAGACTTTCGCCGTTTTTGAGGCCCTTGTCAACTTTACCCTTCACTTTGTGGTATCCATCCTTGACATAGATGATGCCATTTTTGAAATCCAAATCTTTGCTTCGGATTCCAAGAAGTTCTGCCTCTCGCATTCCTGTCCAAAAAAGAGTGCAATAAGCATAATAGAGCAAAGGATTATGCTCTTGTGTGCGGATGAATCTGGCAAACTCTTCTGGTTCCCAGATTTCTCGTTCAGGTGCATCTTTTGCACCTATTTTATACAAGCCCTTGCAAGGGCTTGTCGGAAGACGACGAATTGCCACTGCATAGTTGAAAATAGCAACCAGTTGATTGTTAATGGTTCGGAGATAGGTATCAGAGTAACACTCTTGGGTTTTGACGACCTTCTCCCTGCCACTATTGGACACAACTGTTTCCTTCACCACCTTTTGGCTCTCTGACAGATGATGTTGCCACTGCATAATATCGTAAGGCTCAATGTCCACAACCAATCTGCCTGCAAAATAAGGCAAGATTTTGGTTTCGATAATATGCTTCTTGGTTTCGAAGGTAGTGATACGGACATGCATCTTCTTGTAGAAGAGATACTCTTCAATGAGTTCGTCCATCGTCATTGTGCTGATGGTCTTCCTCTTTTGCTCCAAGGCCTCGATGATTGAAGGCAATTCGGTCTCTATCCACTTCTTGGCTTCTCGTTTGAGTTTGAAACCTCGTTTACAGGTGTTTTTGGTGATACCAGTAGCGGGGTCGTAATAACGATAAGTCACACGAAACTTGTCGCCATCTTTTGCGATGTTTGCTCTTATTACCATATTAGACACCTCCTTCCGCTACCGCAGGATAACCGCAAACCTTCTGCATAAAGTAGGCACGGTTAGTTCTTCCCGCAAGAGTGATGTAACCCATCGCAGCAAGTTCCTTGTTGAGTTTATGCATAACCTTATAGGCGGTGGGTTCAGAGATGTCGAGGAGTTGACAGATTTCGCCAACTCGGATGTACACACTGCTCTGATTGGCAGTATTAACTGTATTAGTCATTCTAATAACCTCCTAAATGTGTTTTACACCTCGGTGGGTGACATATCATCCAGATATGTAAGCGGTTGGACGACCACATATAGGAGTTGTTGAAGACCTTGCTTGTAGTCACTGTACGGCAACTACAAGCAGGTACAATCAACTATTATTTCAATAAAGCAGACACTTCTTTGTGAAGACGGTCTGCGAAATCACTTGGGTAATGGTAACTAGTGATGATTTCATCCATCTGCTCGATGGTAATAGAGGCATCCTTGCGGAAGCAAACGATGTCAACGATGAATGCTGCATAGTTAGCATACTCATCACCATTTGTCGCATTTTCTTTGATGTCTTCGAAATAGGCATCAAGTTTGCGACGGCGAACAGGTGCATAGGACGGATAAAACCATAACACATTAAGGAACTTATTCTGCATCTACCAAACCACCTCCTTGCATCAGAAGTTCCACTTCCTTTTCAATTGTGTGTGCCTTTCGGTACAGTGCCGCAATATCTCGGTCACAGTCCTCGATTTGAGCATTCAAAATCTGTGCGACAGATTTATCACAATCGGGTTTTGCGAGTTCCTTGGTCAGAGCATTGCGGCAATTCCGCTTTTGGGCATTCTTGATGCGGATGCTCTTTCGGACTTCGCTGACCTTTGCCTGTGTTTCCTTCAACTTATCCTTATCGCCTTTCGGCATCTTTAAAGGATTGATGACCTTGCTGAAATAAGAATCACGAAGGACTTCCAGTGTGTCTGCGACAGAAGGGATGCAGTATCGTGTTTCTTCAATGTCCGTATAGGCATTTACGAAAATTCTCTGCTCCACGATTTCAGCATCAATCAAATCATCAAGCCAAACCTTGATGTCGGCATCCTCCATAGAATACTGTTGGAGATATGCCTTGGGTTCTGCGATTGCCTCGCTATACGAAAGAGTGAAATCTTCTTCCGTGTGGTTTGCCATTCTGTCCTGAATGGCGATGTACATTGCAAGATATTGAAGCCCTTTCATTCGGATAAGTGTCTGCAAAGCAGTATTATCATTAATGAAGCCATACGGCAACTGGGTGAACTCGGCTCTGTATCTCTTGCCTGGTATCAGGCTCATGAAATCAACTCCTTTATTATGTTTTATGGGATGTGTCGATACTCTTAAAAGTATCATCACATCTGCATTGTAGCACAAAGAAACTTAAAAGTCAAGTACTTTATGCAGATATATTGACAATTTTATAAAAATGTGCTAAAATAGACACAGATTCATAAAAGGAGGGCATCAAAATGAAATATGTGTATGCCTGTATTACTTATAAGTGTCATATTGACATGGATGAAGCCAAAAAGACCAAGAAGTATCAGAAGGCTGCCGAGGTTGCAAATGCACTTGGCATCGAAAACATAGTTGTTGATATCTGCACTTCCCGCAACAGACACAAGCATAACTTGGAGCAAATCTTGCAGACCGAGGGCAATGTCGTCGTTGTTTCCGATGTTTCTGCTCTGGGACAAAAGAACGAAGTTGCTGATGTTTACCGTCGCATCATCCAGACAGGAAATGATATACTTATTACTTATTTCGGTAAAGGCGGAGTTCTTGAAGAGAATGAACTTTCTTCTGCAACTCTTTCTTTCACAAAGAAGCAGACCCTGTCATTAGAACAGGTGATAGCACGATTAGACGGACAATCGAACTTTGAGTTTTTGAGCAATAGCAGAAAGACCGTTGACCCTCGTATTGCCGCTGCTTATTGGCAGATTGAGAAAGGTGAAAAGAATCAAGTTGAGGCAATTGAGGAGATTGGCACAAGCAAAAGCACCTTTATCCGCAGAGTGGAAGAATATATCGGGTCCGAAGATTGGGTAGCAGGTTATCTTAAAGCACTTGAAGACGATAACTTTTTGAATACCCCGAACAAACTCGGCGGCATTTCCGATGATGCTAAAAAGTTATATGAGTATATGAAGGCAAACCCCGAAGATTTTGACAACTATCCGTTAGAGGTCGCTGTCTCGTTCGCTGGTATAGATTTAGACACTTGGGACAGAATATCAGAACTCTCAATCAAGGAAGACGATGCATCCAAAGAGGAAGCAGACCGTTTGAGTACCCGTTACTATGTCAATGCACATCATCTGTATCGCCAGACGATTAAGTACGATAAGTATTTGAAGCAGTTAAAGTATCGCCAGTAAGATTTCTGGAAAATAAAATCGCCATGTAATACCTTATGGGTGTAGTTATTTATACCCAAGGAGGAATTATATGGCGATTATTTTTACCCCAGAATTCTTTAAGGAACAGTTTCGGAACGGGAAAACAATTCGACAGATTTCGACAGAAAACTATGTTTCGCCGTCGTATGTGTCGCATATTATCAGCGGGTTTGAAAAGGCAGGTATGCTAACGAAGATGGACCGCTGTGTTGTTCCACCCGCCCTCCTGACCGCCCTTAAAGACAAAACCCTATCGTATTATGAAGCAGAGAAAATCACAGGAAAATCATACCGATACCTAAAACGGTATGCGGATATGCTCGACTACCATTAAAGAAAGACACCAACGGTTAATCGTTGGTGTCTTCTTTTGGTTTTATGATTATATCAACTCTTATGCGACACTCTTGGTTGCCCTCTGTGGCGATTTTATTTACTCGCTCTAAAATATCGAGAATGCGGTCAATCTTGTCTTCCCGTGTTTGTAGAGTGGCCATATCCTTTTCTATCAGTTGGTCGATATATGCTCTTGTTTTTTTGATTGTCGTCAAATCCATCCGTTCTTCTATGGAATCGTCATTAATCTGATAGACGTGCCGACCATCAGGACCGAGGATTTGTGTCTTTCGGAACTTATAACCACGGTGTGAGTAAACCATCATATTTCGATATTTATATTGAAAGCCCATTATAATCATCCTTTCATTTATGTTGATGATTAAACTATCGGATATTTTTCGGTTAATTGCAAGAAATCTTAAAGCATCCCGTATAGTCAATTTTATAGGCAAAAATATGGTTATTGCAACCCAGATAATGGTAGCGAAAATGGTAGAGGTTTTTGACCATATTAAGACTCATATCCTTTGCGAATTGTATTTTTTAAAAAATACGATTTCGGCTCGGACGATTTCAAAATCCCTTCCCCCCAGTATCTACTTTTTTAAGATTTATGAAAAGGGGGTGGAAATGGGTCAAAACGATACCTTTTAGGGTCTTAATCGCACTCAATCAATCTACAAAATTTTTAATCGTTTGCCACGGCGGTAGAAAAATATATCGTTTCGCAATTAAAAAAGGAGCATTTTTGAGTTAAAATGGGGTGGGAAAAATATGCGAAAGTAGGTGAAAAAATGAACTATAACAAGACCCTTTTCGATGAGTTGATTCAGACCATTGTTCCGAACCTAAATGGGTGTGTCTGCCCGCCCTCCCTTCAAGACCCAGAAAAACAGTTTTATGCAAAAGAGTACACCGATAATCTCCTTGTAAGTCTCTTGCATAGCAACCGAGACGACTATAAGACACCTCAAAGAGCACTTGAAATTGCATTCTCTGCTGGGTTCTTCTGTCAGATGTTAGATACACTCTCCGAGCAGGAAAGCGAAGAGAAAACATCTTTTATTATCTCTATTTTACGGGGTAATGTATTTACGATGGGTGGTCGGATGGTTGGTCTGCTTCTGAACTCTGATGCTGCGAGCATCAAGGCGGAGCACGACGATTTACAGCAACGAGCAACCGAGGCTTGCCAGTTTCTTACCTATCAGACCGTTCTGGACATGGCAGTGGAAGAACTATATACCATTTGCTTTGCTATGTTCCTTATCGGATGCTCGGTCAGCATCGACTATAAAATCAAGTAAAAGAAAATGCCATCGAGCACGTTGTGCGCCGATGGCATTTCTCATCCCACAAATTTTACATATAAAGAAGATTATAATGTAGGTAAAATCCCTTACCATAGATAATAGTATATTGCTTATCATTAAAAATCAAGAAAATTGCCGTCCAACCGACTTACTTTTTTGAAAATTCTTTCATAAGAATATTGAGTATTTCCTGCTGACGGTCGGTAAGGCCTGCTCCTTTTGAAGAGTTATCTCTAAACTCAAAAACGATTGTTTGAAGCACCTGCTTCTGCTGTTCGGTAAGACCGTCAATAGAGACCATTTCGTTTTTATCAATGCCCACAAGATAATCAAGAGAAACATTGAATATCACAGCAAAGTCCGTGAGAATGCTCAACGGAGGCATTTTTAGATTGTTCTCATAACTGCTTATAACAGACTTCGACCTGTCCACCCGTCTGCCCAACTGCTCTTGCGAGAGTTTATGCTTTTCTCGAAGTTCACGAAGTCTTAATCCGAAATCAAACACGGTTTCACCTTCAATCCGTAAAGTTTTCTTATGGAATTATTTTAACCCACTTGTGTTTTATAATCAGAAACTGTATAATATAGATGTTCTATTATCGAAAACTTATCCTGAAAGAAGGGTTTAAAATAGGAAACAAGATATGTACCTGCTTCGGTCATCGAGAGACTTATAAGGATTTTTCTCGGATTTTATCGGAGTTGCTTGAAGACTTAATCTTATCTCAAGGGGTTACGGAGTTTTGGACGGGTGGTATGGGAAACTTTGATGGAAGTTTCGCCTCTGCCGTTCGTGCTTTGAAACGGAAATACCCTGACATCAAACTCATTCTAATCAAACCTTATTTCTCCAATGAATTGAATACCAACAAAGAGTATTATGAGTTCACATATGATGATGTGGTTATACCCGATGTGCTCGCTGGGGTTCATCCCAAATCTGCCATTACAAAGAGAAATCGGTGGATGGCCGAAAATAGCGATTTCGTCGTTACCTATGTTTATCGGGATTTTGGGGGAGCATATGATGCCAAGAAGTATGCTCTGAAACTCGGTAAGACAGTGTTTGAAACTAACGATATGCTCACCGATAAAAGATGACAAAAAAGAAAAACGGCCGTGGTCAAGGGGCGACCACGGCTATTTTTCAGGCATTTTTTATACATAAAGAAGGAGGCAGGACGGACGAGATTGCTCGGTGTGCAACAATCTCATCCGCATCTGCCAAAACATATTTTTGCGGAGCACACCGAAACCATTTATTTTATAAAAAATATTAAGGAGGAAGATTGTCCTTCCTAAATATAGAATATTTAATTGACAATAAAAAGTCAAGAAAATGTTAACCATATTTCGTTAAAAACCCCTTTACATTATCCATTAAAGGTGATATAATAATTTTGTCGAAATATGAAAGGAGCACAGTTATCGTGGATGCTATTACTGAATTGATTAAGTCTGAAGTGAAGAAGCAGTATAAAAGTGTGCGACAGTTTTCCGAGAAAAGCGGCATTCCGTATAGTACATTGTCTAATGCCTTCTCAAAGGGTATAGGCGGCACTTCGTATGATACTGTACTAAAAATCTGCAAAATGCTCAATTTGAAGCAGGTTTATGATGCCGACCTAACAATCTTTAATGATAAGTTCTTTGAAGTATGTAGTATGTTATCAGAATTAGATGAACGAGGTGTTCACACTGTTAAAACTGTGTTAACAGTAGAATATAACCGTTGCAAGAGCGATAAAGAAGAACCTGTTGTAAAAGCACATAACGGTCTCTCCTTTGCAGGCAAGTCTTTTCAGACTAACGGGGTGGAGAAATGAGAATCGAAACCCAAGCAAAAAGAAATGCCAAGGAGATACTGCTCCGATATGGCATTAGTAAACCAACATTGGAAAATGTAATATTTATCATCGAGGAGCACGGATACGAACTGCTTGAATATAGCAGAAACGATACTTCTTCGGCGATTTATCAGGTAATACAAAAACTCAATCTGCTACCTTATGCCCTTTCTGGAAAGGCATTTGCATATCGGAACAATGACACTAAGGTTGTTTTTGTTTGCGAGGAAATGAGTGCACCAGAGAAATTGTATGCTCTCGCTCACGAACTTGGACACATTGTTTGCTACCATCTTGGAAACGGTATGACCGAGAACGAAGTGGAGCAGGAGTATATGGCAAATGAGTTTGCTCACTTTTTACTTAACCCGCCTGCGACCTTAAAAGTTTCGGTTTGGGTGAAAAACCATAAGAAAGCGACCATAATTTCAGCAATCAGTATCCTCTTGGCTATTGTGATGGTTGTAGTAGGAGTAAACATTGCCCAAAGTAAGACCTATTACAAAGAATACTACATCACCGAAGGTGGAGAAAAGTATCACGAGAAAGATTGCATTTTTGTAAAAGACAAGACAAATACACGACGGTTGACAGAAAAGGACTTTTACTCTGGCGAGTATGACCCGTGCCAAATCTGTCTTCCCGACTAAAAGATACAGGGGGTAAAATATGAAGAGATTATTTGCGGTTACCCTAACACTCCTCTTGTTATTGGCAATGCCGTTTAACATTTCAGTTTTTGCAGCATCCAATACATATGACCTGGATGAGTTAGAACTTCAAGTAACCATTCCTAATGGTTATTCGGTTATTACGAGAGACACACCCGCCAGCGACCCGATATTTAGCGATTTGGGCACAACGAAGTCTGCACTCATCAGCCAGTTTGAGAGCAGTAACATCTACCTGAATGCTATCTCTGACACATACAACGAAGAAGTTGTTGTTACGATGATGGAGAACAGTTTGACCAATTTTAGTTTATTAAGCGATACAACACTAAACACTCTTGCTTCTACACTGGTGAATCAGTACACCGACTACGGCATCAATGTTTCAAAGTATGACATTTACCAGCACTCACAGGCAAAGTTTGTTAGGCTGTATTTCACAGACACGGGCAAGACCGTTCATGGACTGCAGTATTACACCATCTACGATGGCAAGGCGATGAATTTCACAATGCGGTCTTATGAAGGTAGTCTTTCTTCCAGACAGGAAACGGCCATTAAGACTATTGTAGATAGCATCAAATATGACAAGGCACCTCCCGTCGCCGACCAAGGCGAAGACACCAACTCGTTCATTCACACCGATACGGACAGCGGTGTAACCTTTACTGTTCCTGCCAACTGGAAGCAGGAAGCATTTTCAAAAGACCGAGAGTTTATTGATGTTAAGTTCGTCTCTACCAAGGAAGACGGCTGCACAATGATTTATGGCAGTACGGATATGTGGAGCCAGATGTCTGCATCTGATAGAGCGGGATATACTCGCTCCGACCTCAATAACTCTGCTTTTACAAAGTCCGATATCGCAGAAATGTATAGTACAACTGCCGATAAAATCTCGACTGTTACATATAACGGAGTTGAATATTTTAAGGGTGAGACCAATTACACCTCTGATGCTTATGGTGTAGATATCACCGTGAAAATGACCCAGTTGGTTTATATTGATAATGGCTGGATGTATATGTTCCAGTTCGGAGGAACGAGCACACACAAACTCTACTCTGATTTTGAGAGTTTGCTTAAAAGCGTGCAATATCCCACCGTTTCCAATGTGGGTGGTGTCGGTTCAACCAATAACACTACCTCAAACAACACGGACAATAATTCTGACGACAGTTCTGGCATAATCGCCGTTGTAGTGCTGTTGGTGATTGTTGCGGTAATCGTAGTTGCTGTTATTGTTTCTCGCAAGAAGAATAACGACTCCGCAAACTACACACCAATTTATAACACACCTACCCCTGAACCGACGAGTAAACCTGAACCCGTAATCTACTGTACAAAATGCGGTCAGGCACTACCGCTTGATAGCGATTTCTGCCACAAGTGTGGTACCAAAGTATATAAGGAGGATAACTCTCAATGAAAGTTTTAATTTGGATAGGATGTTTTTTTGTAGCGACTATACTCAACACAATATTGGGTTACGCAACTGGTATTAAGGTGGGTTATCTCATTTTCTATTTTGCAGTGTACTTTGTTGCTAAAAAATTGTGCAACAAATGGGACGAACATAAAGAAGCGAAAGCCGAAAAGAAAAAGGCAACCAAACAACAAAATATTGTTGTGGAAGAAAAAACAGTAGCCGAGGATGCTAACCAAGTTCGGTTTTGCCGCAAGTGTGGAGAAAAACTCCTTGATAACAGTCAGTTCTGTCGGAAGTGTGGAACGGCGATAAAAGTGGAGGAGCAAAATGGATAATATAAAGATGAATAGACAACTCGGAACAAAATGGTTTACATTTTACACCAAAGTCAGACCTTGGCTTGCTTGTCTTACTGCCATTACTGTTATTGCAGATTTTATGCAATAT
>JBGVFH010000073.1:0-27121 GCA_045120955.1 Eubacteriales bacterium
TGATGCTGTCAGCAATGTACAGGGGTGTGCAAGGTCTGATATTTACCTGCAACAAAGCCCTGCCCATCTTTGCAGCAATCAATAATAACAGATCGTTAATTATATATTCAAAAGATCATTCATTCCGTCTCTTGCGGAGTATGCAAAGCTGAGAAGTGCGTTGTAGTAAGCGTCACGCTCTGTCTTTGCATCGTCAAGGTAGCTGATAAAGAAGGGCTGCTGTGCGAAGTATCCGCTGTCAACTCTCTTCATCTCGCTCTGCCATCTGTCGATGTACTTAGTAAGAAGTGCATCAGCCTCATCCTCACGATCGAGCTTCTTCAGAGACATAGCCTCGTAGATAGGAAGCTCAGCAAGATACATATCAGAGAAGAAATCAAGATGAATTCCTGCGATATACTCGTAGATCTTTGCTGCCTCGTCAGCGTGACCAAGCTTCTCAAGAGTGAGAGCCTCGTAGTACTGAGAAGGAACAAGCGGGTCTACGTGCCAGAGTCCTGCACCGAGATTGTCAGGAATTACCTGTGCGGTTCTGAATGCTTCAAGAGCCTTTTCATATTCACCCTGTGCGTAGAGATCCTTACCCTTGCCGTACCATGAGTTCATGTGCTGCTTTGCAACTATAGTCTCGCCACCCTCGCAAGGAGTAAAGATGTGATTGTTGATGAGGTAGAGTGCATCGTCATACTTGCCTGCACGGATAAATGCCGCCGCCCACTCGGTAACGATATCGTCACGAGCATCAGCGAGAGAAGGAACGAGAGCTGTTATCTCTGCTACTGTCTTATCTGCGTCATATCCGATCTTGTTGAGGAGGTAACCCTTTTCATATACGAGCTCTTCCTCAGCGGGATTGAGAGCAATCGCTTCGTCAAGAGCTGCAAGAGCCTTCTTGTGCTGTCCCTTTTTCCAGAAGTAAGCGGCTACGTTTCTCTTAGCCTCGTATCTGTTGATATCCTTCCAAAGATCGTATGCAGCATCGTAGCGCTTACGAGCAAAGTGGAGACATCCAAGCAGGTACTTAGCATACTCGGAGTCGGAAGCCTCGAGAACTGCGATCTCCTGAGGACGAGAGGGGAATGCTTTGTGCATCTCGTTTGCAAGCTCGGGTCTGCCGATCATGTAAGCTACGGTAGGAGCTATATCGTCAACGTAGTTGGGAAGGTTGGAAAGAAGCGCCTTGGTCTCATCCTCAAAGCCTGCAGCGAGCATATCAAATGCGATATCAAGGCAGGTCTGAGAAGGATTAGAGTTAAGCTTGCCGTAGAAATCAGCCTCGGTCATCATGCCACAAAGTACAGCAGCGTATCTTGCGAGGTGGTTGAGTTTGTCGCGCTTGAGCTCTGCCTCAATTCTTGCCTTAGCGCAATCAAGGTTACCTGCCTTATACTGAGCTATAGCAGCAATAGCAGCAGCAATTGCGTTATCGGTATTACGAGAGATAGCGGTGTCTGCCATCTTAACTGCGCTCTTGTACTCGCCACGCTTAGCGTCGAGCATGGAGGCTCTTGTCATAGAAGCGGAGATGGAATCCTCGCTCCATGCAGACTTGCGGTAAAGATCGTATGCAACCTTGTAGTTGCCGAGCATTTCATTAGCATAAGCAAGGAGGTAAAGAGTCTTTCCGCTATCCATGTGATAGCAGTACTTTGTTGCTGCCTTAACAGCTGCCTCAAGAGAAGCCTTAGCCTGTGCAAACTCGCCTCTGCTGATAGCAGTTTCACCCAGAGCGGTAAGTGCGGGAATATACTCGGGATCTATCTCGAGAGCCGCCTTGAAGTAAGCATCGGGATCAGCCTTAGGATCTCTGTAACGGAGGAAGTGCATACCCGCAATGTATCTGGACTCAGCTGTGTGAAGCTCATTGTACATAGGAACCTCAGGGAAGAGGTCGGGAAGAGGCTGCTGCTCACGAACGATCTGCTCGTAGTAGGTCTCGTTTACGCGAATCTCATACTCGGATGCGTCGAATTCAGCTACGGGGATCTCAGCTACCTGACCTGCGGTAAGAGCAACGGTACCGTCGAAGATGGTCTTACCCTTGGAGGTAAGAGTAACCTTAGCGTCTGCGCAATCAGCTACGGGCTGGATCTTGATAAGACCGCTCTTAACGTTGATAGCGTAATCAAGGTCGGCGTAAGAAGGAACACCGAGAGCAGAGAGAGGATACCAGAACTGGGAGAAGTTCTTTGTCTCATAAGGCTCGAGCCATGCAAAGTCGGGCTGGTTGTTGGTGTAAGAACCTGCCATAAGCTCTGCATATCCGGAATAAGAACCGTATTCAGAATCGGTAAGGTGTCTTTCCCATGACTGTGAAAGCTGGTTATATGCCCATGTGAACATCTTCTTACCTGTAGAGACATGGTGATCGCCTATATGTACTACTCCACACTTCTTACCGTTGTCATAACCGCCAAAGTAATCATAATCGGATGCAGCACAGAAGAATGATGTTGAGAACTTGGTGTTGATGTGCTTGGAGATATCAACGCCGCTCTCCTCAAATCTGTATCCATTGAACATTCCGTTAGCAATAGGATAAGTGGTGTTAGAACGTCTGTAATGGAAATGAACATGGTCAACGTCAGACGGGAAGAATATTTCATACTCCGGATTTACGGGAACTGCTGTATTTTCCCACCAAAGGAAGGAATGACGGAGAGGAGTTCTGTTTGTAACCTTCATTCTTGTTTCAAACATAGCCTTGTCGGGCTCAAGGCGGATACCTACCATACCCTTCATGCGGTCGATAGGATCATGCTCGGAGCACCAAACCGTAACAGCACCGTTATCTTCATACTCTATCTCGTAGTCAACAGGCATAAAGGTGGAAGGACGATGATGATAGGGCCAGTTAAACTCTACGCCGCCGGAGATCCATGAGCCGAGTGCACCGATAAGAGCAGGCTTGATAACATTCTGACGGTAGAAGAAGTCATAGCCTGTTGTCTTATCCTTTGCGGAGAAAATTCTTCCGCCTATTTCAGGAATAATTACGAGCTCAATATAATCATTTTCAAGCTTGATTACATCGTACTCTTTGTCAATTTTTGTTTTTGATCTTGTTTTGATCATTACCTTGTTGGGGTAAGGATTACCCGATGAACGCTGGTGAACTCTGTTTTCAGCAAACATCGGAAGCTCCTCACATGCCGCCTCGGGGTATGTGGGGATGACCATTTTTTCAAGCTGTGCAATTACTTTTGTTGACATGAAAAAACCTCTTTCATAAAAATTAATTTTTGATTACGAGTTTATTTTAATGTTTTTTTTGTTATTGTTCAATACAAAAATTCCCGTAAAAAATACAGACTTTTTATGCAATATTAAAATTTTCGGGAATTTTTCATCAAATTTTTATGTTTTGCAGAGCTGGTGCGTTCTTGACACAAATACTCTTTTGTGATAAAATAAAAACACAGACAGCAAAAAGAGGCGGTATTCATGAACGTACATATTTATATAGATCCTTCATATAAGGATACCTTGTGGTGTACTCAGACTCTCAAAGGCATAACCGAAGAGGCAACAAAAAAAAGATACTCAATAAAAGTGCTCGAAGCTGATAACATATACAAAGTCGATCTTGACAAGTTCTTCGAGCATGAAAGCAAGCGTATCTTGCTCATTCTGTCCACTTCTGTTATTCTGTCAAAAAAGTTCAACAAGTTTTTCAGCGAAAACAGCGTGCATCTTCTGTATATAAATCACCAGAGCACGAGCAATATGTACCGTTACAGCAATATCATCATAGATTATTACGAATCTATGCGCAAGATCACCGATTATCTCGAAGGCTGCGGAAGAAACCGCATCGCCTTGTACGGTATTTACCCCGACTCATCGACCGACCTTATCAAAAAGAATTTCTTTGAGGACAGAAATCGCCATATCCAAAAATACGGCAACGGTGAAAACATTTTTTACAGAGACTCTGATGACAGAGAAAATTCGGCGATAGACTGCTTTATGCAGTTCGAGCGCAGTATCGAAAATTACGATGCGGTAATATGCGCAAACGATCTTATCGCAAAGCTTTTGATAGACAATCTGCAAAAGATAGGCAAAAGAGTTCCTGAAGATCTGTATGTAGTGTCTTTCGGCGATTATATCCTTGCTCAGATAGGTACCCCGACCATAACCGCCGTGACAGTCGACCATGAGCAGCTGGGCAGACAGGCGATATACACATATTCATATCTGTGCAAGGCATCGGACGACATATATATAACAGCCAAGGTCACTCCTCGTCTTTCTATCCGTGAAAGCACCGCTAAGAGCGAATACAAGCCGAGCAAAAAAACAACCGTTGATGCCGTAGATCATTCAACCTCTGATTTTTACAGAGATCTGGAGATAATATCTGTTATCACGTTTGAGAATATGCTCACAAAATGCGATAAGCTCGATATGCAGATACTTATCGGCGTTATGAATCATATGACCTATATGCAGCTCTCGGAAAAGCTCTTTGTATCAGAAAACGTTATCTCATACAGAGTGAAACGTTTGTGCAAGCTCGCATCTATCCCTTCAAAAAGCAAGCTTGCCGAAGCGGCGAACAGATTTCTTTCCGCCGAGGCGGTTGAGAGATACATTACAAAAAAACTTTCATAAAATGCGGGCAGTGCCCTCCTCATCCTATGCGGTAAAAACAAGAGCCGAGCAAGGTTGCTTTCAATGTAAAGCGACCTTCCTCGGCTCTCTTTTTCACCCTATTGATAACGGGGCATCTTATTTTCCGATAAACATCTGCGTCCAGTAGTTCCCGTCCGCAACATATCCCACACCTATTCTGTTAAACGAAGAGTTGAGAATATTTGCTCTGTGTCCGGATGAATTCATCCAGGCATCAACGACCTGCTTTGGCGTAGACTGCCCTTTTGCTATGTTCTCCCCTGCGCTTCTGTACGACAGGCCAAAGCTCTTCATCATCTGAAAAGGCGAGCCGTATACGGGGCTTGTATGTGAGAAATATCTGTTGTCCTTCATATCCTGTGATTTGTAACGTGCAACACGTCCAAGCTCCCAATCGTATACGAGAGGAGAAAGACCGTAATCAGCTCTTATCTCGTTTACAAGTCTTATAACCTCCTGCTCATAGCTTGTAACGGAAGCGTCAAGTGTCGGAATGTTTATTTTCTGTCCCGGATATATAAGATCATAATTTGCTATATGGGTATTTGCCTCTTTTATCTCGCTCAGCCCCACCTGATATTTAACAGCGATCTTCCACAAGTTGTCTCCGGCAACGACCGTGTGCGTTGTTGCCGCCGCTGCGCTGAGCGAAAGCGCAGCGGAAATCACGGCAGCGCTGATAACAGTAAGTACCCATTTCTTCATTCTTTTCATTTCTGAAACCTCCTGAAAATTTTCTCGGTAAAAAGCAAAAGTGCCGTCGTTTTTGTCGGCGGCACTCTCGTTACCGAAAATTATTATATCATACCAAACATAATAATTCAAATGTAATATATGGCATTAGTACATACATCAAAAAAACGCTCTGACGAGCGTTTTTTTGATGTATAGGTGGTTTAATGTATTTTTCCCTGTTTTGCGAGTTCTCTTGCACTGACCTTTTCCTCGGGTTTGATCTCTCCCGCTTTCAGCAGTGCTATCTTTGTAAGAGAAGGACCGATAAGCTCATATACCAAAACCGAGAACAGCGTGATGTTCGCTACTATCGAGCCCTCAGCACCAAGCGTTGCGGCTTTAATTGCCATACCGAGCGCAACACCCGCCTGTGGGAAAAGAGTAATTCCGAGATACTTTACTATATTCGGCTCACATTTAACGCTTTTGGAGCTAATTGATGCGCCAAAATACTTACCGAGGCAACGGACAAGTATATATACGACACCGATAAGCACGATCACATAATCGGTAAATACCGATAACTCAAGCTCTGCCCCGCTTATGACAAAGAATAGTATAAACAAAGGAGCCGTCCATCTGTCAATTCTTTCCATGAGTTCCTCTGAAAAATCGCAAATATTGCAGAATATAGTTCCGAGCATCATGCAAACGAGAAGCGAAGAGAAAGCAACGTGAACACCGAATATCTCAAATTCAAGCATTGAAAGCGCAACGGTGAGAATTACAAACGTGACAGACATCGCAAGACGCTTTGATCTTGAATGAAAGAATTTTTCAAAGAAGGTAAAGAGCAGTCCCATAACAAAGCCGAGCAACAAAGAACCTACGACCTCTATCAAAGGCTCGACAATAACCGATATGATGTCAACGACGCCTGACATAAGCGCCTTAGCCACACCGAATGAAATCGCAAACAGAACAAGACCGACAGCGTCATCAAGAGCAACAATCGGGAGAAGAATATCTGTAACAGGACCCTTTGCCTTATACTGACGGACTACCATAAGGGTAGCTGCAGGAGCAGTTGCCGCAGCTACAGCGCCGAGTACGATCGCTGCGGGCAACGGGAACTTATCCGGAATAAGAAAATGAAGTCCGATGAGCGCAGCATCCACAAGCAAGGTTGTAAACACCGCCTGAAATATTCCTATTACTGTCGCCTGTTTACCTATGGTCTTAAGCTGGGAAAGTCTGAACTCGTTGCCTATTGAAAAGGCAATAAATCCGAGTGCAACATCCGGAATGATAGAGTATGTATCTATATTCTCCATGCTTGTAAATCCAAGTCCGTCAACACCTAAAGCACCCAAAACATACGGTCCCACAAGAATACCTGCAATCAAATATGCTGTAACAGCAGGCAGTTTTACAAGCTTTGCCAAACGGGAAAGCATAAGTCCCGCAAACAAAGCCACCGAAAGAGCGAGCAATACTTGCATGATAACCCTCCAAAGTAACAATGATAAATTTAACCTATTCATTTTATTACTTTTCACTAATAAAGTCAAGTAAAAAAAGAGATAAAAAACGTCGTTTTTTTTAACCGTTTTTTTATGTTTTTTTGCACATTTTTTACACAAAAAACGTGCAAAAAACAAATTGCTTTTTCGTGCTTTGCCTGTTAGGTAACGTGTTTGTCATACACGCTCCCTAACACGCCCGCCGGCATTGGTCTTATGTATCTTAAAACATAAGATAAATGCCATTCATTATTTATTATAAGCCGCAATTCCCTTTCTCTTATGTTCGCTCTGCTGATGCAGCTTATCTATGATGCTCTTTTTATCTTCGGAGATCAAATTTCCGCACAGATACGCATCGAGCTCAGCGTAGGTCACGCCCATCTCGCTCTCGTCGGTCTGACCGTCAAAAAGTGCGGCTGAGGGAGCTTTTTCAATGATACGCTTCGGTGCGTTGAGATAACGGAGAAACTCATAGACTTCAGTAACGGTAAGGTCTGCTATGGGGTTGAGATCGTGTGCTCCGTCACCCCACTTGGTAAAGTAACCGACATATGCTTCACTGCGGTTACCCGTTCCTGCCACAAGTCTGCCCTCGCTTGCCGCGATCGCATAAAGCGTCAGCATACGGATACGGGGCGCCATATTTGCAAGTGCGGCGGTGTTCGGAATTGTTACTCCCTTCAACGCCGTAAGCTCTGCTTCCTTGACGGGAGTTAGATCAACGGTTCTCGTCTCGATGGCGTACTGCTCTGCGACCGCTTTGGCATCTACGGTATCCTCGTCATAATTTCGTCTGGATGTGCAAGGCATAATGATACCTACCGTATTATCGCAAGCAGCTTTGCAAAGAATTCCGACAAGTGTACAATCCTTGCCGCCGCTATTACCGTAGACGATCCCTCTCGCTCCGCTCTCGGCAAGAACGGACTTTATAAACGATACTCTGTTTTCAAATTCAACTTTATAATCTCTCATATGATCACTTCTTTCCAAGCAGCTCGATAAGGCGGCGAGCCGCTTCTTCCGTATCCTCGGGGCTGCCGAAGGTGGAAAAACGGAAATACCCCTCCCCGCACGCACCGAAGCCTTCACCGGGTGTGCCTACAACTTGAATTTCATTGAGAAGATAGTCAAAGAATTCCCAGCTTCCCATACCGTTAGGGCATTTCAGCCAAATATACGGCGCATTTTTGCCGCCCGTATACCATACGCCGACCTTGTCCAGTGCCTCCATTAAAACCTTTGCATTGTTTTTATATATCTGAATATTTGCCTTGATCTGCTTCTGTCCCTCGGGTGTAAATACAGCGGCACCGCCCTTTTGAATTATATAAGACACACCGTTTGTTTTAGTGGTACGGTTGCGTACCCACATGGCATTGAAATTCATACCGCATCTGTTCAGCGCCTTCGGAATGACCGTATAACCGAGACGGGTTCCCGTAAAGCCTGCAGTCTTGGAGAGCGAGCAGATCTCAATCGCACATCTACGAGCTCCATCCAGTTCAAATATACTGTGAACAAGCTCCTTGTCCTCAATGAACGCTTCATAAGCCGCATCAAAGAGAATTATAGATCCGTTTTCATTTGCAAAGTTCACCCATGCCTGAAGCTGATCTCTGCTGAATACCGCACCCGTAGGATTGTTGGGAGAGCAAATATATAGAATATCTGCCTTAAACTCCTCGCTCGGCTCAGGCAAAAATCCGTTTTCCTTGCCCGAAGCAAGATGAACTATCTTTCTGCCTGCGATTACATTGGCATCCAAATAGGCGGGGTAGGCAGGCTCAATTACAAGCGCCGAGCTGCTTCTGTCAAACAGATCGAGAATGTCGCCGAGCTCATCGCTTGCACCGCTTGAAATAAATACCTCATCAGCATCCAGCTTTACGCCGCGCTCACCGTAATAGCTTGCGACGGTCTTGCGCAAAAAACCTGCTCCGCACTCGGGCATATAGCCGTGAAACGTCTCCTTGCTAGCCTGATCGTTTACACCTTCATGAAGTGCAGTTATCACTTCATCACACAAAGGCAAAGATACATCACCAATGCCCATACGGTATAGATGCTTGTCAGGGTGTGCGGCTTGATATTTCTCGAGCTTTGCCGAAATACCTGCAAAGAGATATGAATCCTTAAGGTCTGCATAATGCATATTTGGTGTTATCATTCTATTGTATCTCCTTCATAAACAAATTCTGCGGGACCTGTCATGGTCACTTTATTTTCCCGATCCACCTTGATCTTCAGCGTACCGCCGTCAAGGTGTACCGAGATCAGCTCGTCCGGTCGGCAAAGCTTCTTTTTGACCGCCGCCGCAACGGATGCGCAAGCACCTGTTCCGCAAGCCATCGTCACTCCGCTTCCCCGCTCCCATACTCTCATGCGAAGCTCTCCGTCCGTGAGCAGCTGAACAAATTCCACATTCACGCCTCCCGGAAAGCTTGTGTGGTGTTCGATACTCGGACCGAGTGTGGTGAGCGGTGCTTTTTCGATATCGTCAATAAAGATCACAGCGTGAGGGTTC
This sequence comes from Eubacteriales bacterium, assembly GCA_045120955.1. GTDB lineage: Bacteria > Bacillota > Clostridia > Oscillospirales > CAG-272 > JAZMZS01. Next base: position 9,367 of record JBGVFH010000073.1, read on the forward strand.
CCAACAGATACGGGCGTGCAAACAACCGTTTCTTCATCGACTGTAACGGTCATATCCTCCGCCGGTACGGCTTGCCCCATATCCACGGTAACGCTCTTGACCTTTCCAAAGCTGACACCGAGGTCAAGCGTTTTGATGCCCGAGAGCGTTTCGACCGTCAGCCTCCTTTTATCGGTATATCCCTTGTCGTAAACGTATTTACCAACGCAACGGATACCGTTTCCGCACATTTTTGCCTCGCTTCCATCTGCATTGAAAATGCGCATTTTGAAATCAGCAACCTTCGACGGTGATATGTAGATCATCCCGTCCGAGCCTGCACCGAAGTGCCGCTCGGAGAGCTTGATCGATAATTGCTCAATATTGCTCGGAACCTCACCGTACACATACAGGTAATCGTTTCCGAGACCATGCATTTTTGTAAAATGCATATCATCACTCCCTTTTTGTTATTTTGCATTGATCGTGGAGATACCCATAGTGACCTCCTCAAGCACGTCAAGAAGCATTCTGACGGTATCAAGAGAGGTCAGCATCGTAATGTTATTCTGCGCAGCACAGCGGCGAATGGCAACACCGTCACCGAAATGCTTGCCCGACAGAATTGCTCGTGTATTGATAACGTAGCTTACATAGCCTTGTCTGATGGAATCAAGCACCTCTTCACTGCCCTCGCTCGGCTTACGGCGTATCCTTGTACGGATACCGTGATCCTTCAAATACTGTCCTGTCAAGGTGGTTGCTTCGATGTTAAAGCCCATATTGTAAAATCTCTGTACCAAAGGCAGGGTTTCCGCTTTATCCTCATCGGCAACACTGACGACCACCGTACCGTAGTTGCGGAGCGTGAGTCCGGATGCGATCATTGCCTTATACATCGCACGGTGCAGCTTTTTATCATATCCGATAGCTTCTCCCGTGGATTTCATTTCGGGAGAGAGATAAGCATCCATTCCGCGAAGCTTGGAGAATGAGAAGGCAGGTGCCTTAACATAGTAGCGTCCTTTTTCCTTCGGATAAATTTCGAAGAGTCCCTGCTCAGCAAGCGAAACACCGAGATTGACAAGTGTTGCAATGTCAGCGAGGCTGTACCCTGTTGCTTTGGAAAGGAACGGAACGGTTCTTGACGAACGGGGGTTGACCTCGATGATATAAACATCGTCGTGCTCATCCACGATAAACTGAATATTGAAAAGTCCGATAATGCCTATCCCGAGTCCGAGCTTTTCGGTATATTCCAAAATGGTTTTCTTTACCTTATCGGAAATGGAGAAGGTGGGATATACGCTGATGGAGTCTCCCGAGTGGATACCCGTCCTTTCAACCAGCTCCATAATGCCGGGAACGAACACACGTTTACCGTCGCAAACAGCATCGACCTCGACCTCCTTGCCGCGAATATATTTATCCACAAGCACCGGTTTGTCCTCGTCGATCTCCACGGCGGTTTTGAGATAGCTTCGGAGTGCCTCTTCCTTAGCTACGATCTGCATGGCTCTTCCGCCAAGCACGAAGCTGGGACGAACCAATACGGGATAGCCGATCTCCTCTGCCGCCTTGACACCTGCTTCAATACTTGTGACCGCTCTTCCCTTCGGCTGAGGGATATTCAGGTCGGAGAGCAGCTTTTCAAAAGCGTCTCTGTTCTCTGCTTTTTCTATGGCATCACAGTCGGTTCCGATGATCTTCACGCCGCGCTGTGCAAGGGGCTGTGCCAAATTGATAGCGGTCTGACCTCCGAGAGTTGCGATAACACCTTCGGGCTGCTCAAGATCAATTACGTTCATAACATCCTCTGTACAGAGAGGTTCAAAGTACAGCTTATCCGAACAGGTATAATCGGTGGAAACGGTTTCCGGGTTGTTGTTGATGATGATCGCCTCATAGCCTGCGGCTTTTATGGTTTGTACCGCATGAACCGTGGAATAATCAAACTCCACGCCCTGTCCTATACGGATAGGACCCGATCCGAGCACGATGACCTTTTTCTTGTCCGATACGATAGACTCGTTCTCTTTCTCGTAGGTGGAATAGAAATACGGAATGTAGCTGTCAAACTCAGAGGCGCAGGTGTCGATCATCTTATATACGGGAATGATACCTGCCTCGCGGCGGAGCTTGTATACCTCATACTCACTCATATTCCAAAGCACGGCAATCTCCTTATCGGAAAAGCCCATCTTCTTTGCTCTGCGAAGCTCGTCAAGGTCTTTTTTTCTTGCTTTTATCCTCAGCTCCTCATCCACAATGTTTTTGAATTTGCGGATAAAGAGCATATCAATGGCGGTTGCAGCCGCAATTCTGCCTGCATCACAGCCTCTGCGCAACAGCTCCGCAATGGCATAGATACGGTCGTCTGTTCCGATCTTGATGTAGTCAAGCAGTTCGGTCTCATCGGTTTTGTCAAACTTGCGGTGATGCAGATGAAAAAGTCCGATCTCAAGAGAGCGGATAGCTTTAAGCAAGCTTTCTTCTATGGTTCTTCCGATGCTCATCACCTCGCCCGTTGCCTTCATTTGTGTGGACAGCGAGTTATTTGCATCGGCAAATTTGTCGAACGGGAAACGCGGCATCTTTGTAACCACATAGTCAAGTGCAGGTTCAAAGGATGCGGGTGTATTTGCGATCTCTATCTCATCAAGTGTCATACCTACACCGATCTTGGCAGAAACACGTGCTATCGGATAACCGCTCGCCTTGGATGCAAGCGCCGAGGAACGGGACACACGGGGGTTGACTTCGATAAGATAATATTGGAAGGAATACGGGTCTAATGCAAACTGAACGTTACATCCACCCTCGATCTTCAGCGCACGAATGATCTTGAGCGCACTGTCACGAAGCATATGATACTCCTTGTTGGTCAGCGTCTGAGAGGGACACACAACAATGGAGTCTCCGGTATGAATTCCCACGGGGTCGATGTTTTCCATATTACAGATGGTGATGGCGGTATCGTTATTATCACGCATGACCTCGTATTCGATCTCCTTAAAGCCCTTGATGCTTTTCTCGATCAGTACTTGGTGAACGGGAGAGAGAGTCAGCGCATTTTTCATCAGCGACAGAAATTCCTCTTCATCATCGGCAAACCCGCCGCCCGTGCCGCCGAGCGTAAATGCGGGACGAAGCACAACCGGATAGCCGATCTTCTCCGCAACCGCAAGCCCTTCTTCTATGGAGTTGGCAATGTCCGAAGGAAGTACAGGCTCTCCCAGACTTTGGCAAAGCTCCTTGAACAGCTCTCTGTCCTCCGCCCTTTCAATAGATGCGCTGCTCGTTCCGAGAAGCTCTACACGGCATTCCTTGAGAATTCCCTTTTTTTCGAGCTGCATGGCAAGATTAAGTCCCGTCTGACCGCCGATACCCGGAAGTATCGCATCGGGACGCTCAAAGCGAATGATCTTTGCAATATATTCAAGCGTCAAAGGCTCCATATAAACCTTATCCGCAATGCTTGTATCCGTCATGATCGTTGCGGGGTTGGAGTTGCAAAGGACGACCTCATAGCCCTCCTCCTTGAGAGCAAGGCAGGCTTGAGTCCCCGCATAATCAAATTCCGCCGCCTGACCGATTACGATCGGTCCCGAGCCAATGACAAGGACCTTTTTGATATCTGTTCTCTTAGGCATTGTTCTTTTCCTCCTGCATGATCTCAATAAACTTATCAAACAAATATGCCGAGTCCTGCGGTCCGGGTGCGCTTTCGGGGTGGTACTGTACGCTGAATACGTGATCCTCGTCACACTTCACGCCCTCAATGGTGTTATCAAGAATATTGATGTGTGTAGCGGTCAGCCTCGTTTCGGAAAGGCTCTCGTTATCTACCGCATATGAATGATTCTGCGAGGTGATCTCGATCTTGTTTGTCTCAAGATTTCTGACCGGGTGATTGCCTCCTCTGTGTCCGAATTTCAGCTTGTAGGTCTTTGCTCCGTATGCAAGCGAGATGATCTGATGTCCGAGACAGATACCGAATATCGGATATTTACCGCACAAATTTTTGATCGTTTCAATGACAGGCTGCACGTCGGCGGGGTCTCCCGGTCCGTTGGAAATAAAGACCCCGTCGGGTGTCAGATGCTTTATCTGCTCTGCCGTAGTGTTCCACGGGACGATCGTCACCGAGCATCCTCGCTTATTTAGCGACCGCACGATATTCTGCTTCATACCGCAGTCAATGGCGACCACGTGATATTTCTCCTTTGGTACACGGGAGTACCATATATTTTTACAGCTCACCTTCGAGACTGCATCGGTAGGAATGGACGCTTGCAAAAGAATTGAGAGTCCTTTTTCAAGTGAGGTGTCCGCATTTGTGATCAATACCTTTCTCGATCCGAAGTCACGAATGAAGCGTGTCAGCTTTCTTGTATCAATACCGTACACACCGGGAATTTTGTGCTTTTTCATAATTTCATCAAGCGTTGCCACGCTTCTGAAATTGGAAGGCTCGTTGTTATATTCACAAACGATCAGCGCACCGATAGTGGGTGTATTCGTTTCATAATCATCGTCGCAAATACCGTAATTACCTATCAAGGGATAGGTCATCACCACAGCTTGATAGGTGTAGGAAGGGTCGGAAACTATCTCCTGATAGCCGACCATAGAGGTGTTGAATACGATCTCGCACACCTTCTCACTGCTATCGCCGAAGCCGTATCCGTAGTACTCGCTTCCGTCCTCTAAAATAATTTTTCTGTTGTAGTTTTCTGCCATATCATACCTCTGCTTTCTTTGCCGATAGCTTTTGTTCAAACCGATCCTTTCGGGTATCGGTTGGCACTTTTGTGGGATAATCGCCGCAGAAGCAAGCTCTGCAGTAGTCTTTACATCCTGCCAATTTTTCAAGAGCCGATACGGGCAAATACCCGAGACTGTCGGCACCGATCAGCTCCGCTATCTCATCAACTGTATACCGGCAAGCGATAAGATGCTCTTCCGAATCAATATCAGTTCCGTAGTAGCAAGGATGCAAAAAGGGCGGCGAGGAAATTCTTATATGCACCTCTTTTGCTCCCGCATCCCGTATAAGCTTCACCACTCTCCCCACCGTATTGCCTCTGACGATGGAATCGTCTACAAGCACAACACGCTTATCCTTGACGGTTTCCTCCACCACCGAAAGCTTGATGCGAACACCGTCAATTCTTGCTCCCTGTCCGGGTGAAATAAAGGTTCTACCGATGTATTTGTTCTTGATAAGTCCGATACCGTAAGGAATGCCTGACTCTCTGCTAAATCCAAGTGCCGCATCAAGCCCGGAATCGGGAGCGCCGATAACGATATCCGCATCCACAGGATGTGTCTGCGCCAATATTCTTCCCGCACATACACGGGAAAAATGAACCGAAACACCGTCGATAACGGAGTCGGGTCTGGCAAAATAAATGTATTCAAATACACAGAGCTTTTTGCTCTTTATACCGCAATGTTTCCTGCGTGACTCGATACCGTTCTTGCTAAAAACTATAATTTCGCCCGGCTCTACGTCACGGACAAATTCGGCACCGACAGCACGAAGCGCACTGGACTCGGACGCTACTGCATAGATTCCGTCGTGTGTTTTGCCGAAGCAAAGCGGACGAAAGCCGTAAGGGTCTCTTGCGCATATGAGCTTTTGCGCAGACATCAGCACCAGAGAATATGCTCCGTCAATCGTTTGCATTGCCTCGCTGACCGCATCCTCAATGGACGGTGTATGAAGCCGTTGTTTGGTTATGATATAAGCAATGGTCTCGGTGTCGCTGGTGGTATGGAAGATCGCACCCGTCATTTCAAGCTCCGAACGAAGCTCTGCCGCATTGGACAGATTTCCGTTATGACAAAGCGCCATTCTTCCCTTTTGATGATTGACCTCAATAGGCTGGCAGTTATTTCTGTTATTTCCGCCAGTGGTTCCGTACCGAACGTGTCCAACTGCCATTGTTCCTTTCGGAAATTTTGTCAGCTGTTCCGATGAAAATACTTCTGCGACAAGCCCGAGATCCTTGTGTGAAGTGAACACACCGTCATCATTGACGACAATGCCGCACCCCTCCTGACCTCTGTGTTGAAGAGCGTAAAGACCGTAATAGCAATAGCTCGCTGCGTCCACAGCTTCGGGAGCGATCACACCGAATACGCCGCACTCTTCGTGAATAGGGGAATCTATACTCATGCTTTGCCTCCCTGCGAATGTTCAAATGCCGCACCGACAAATCCCTTGAACAGCGGGTGCGGTTTGTTCGGACGGCTCTTAAATTCAGGGTGATACTGAACCCCTACATGGAAGGGACGCTCACTAAGCTCCACCGTTTCAACGAGTCTGCCGTCGGGAGATGTACCGCTGAGAGTAAGTCCGCTGCTTGTGAGGATCTCTCGGTAATCGTTATTAAATTCATAACGGTGTCTGTGCCTTTCACTGACAGAGCGGCTTTCATAGCATCGCTCCATTGTCGTGCCTTCCTTGATCTCACAAGGATACGCACCGAGACGAAGCGTACCGCCCTTATCGATATCATCACTCTGACCCGGCATAAAGTCGATGACCTTGTTCTTGCATTGCTCGTCAAACTCTCCTGAGTTAGCATCCGCAATGCCTGCAACGTTTCTCGCATATTCAATGACAGCGATCTGCATACCGAGACAGATACCGAAGTACGCAAGTCCCGTCTCTCTTGCATATTTTGCCGCAAGGATCATTCCTTCAATTCCTCGGCTGCCAAATCCCCCCGGCACGAGGATACCGTCAAGCCCCGAGAGTGCTTTTTCATAGTTTTCGGATGTTAGAGTTTCGGAGTCGATCCACTCGATTTTGATATGCGTGTTATGGTAATATCCCGCATGGCGAAGAGATTCGGCAACCGACAGGTAAGCATCGTGAAGTCCTACATATTTTCCAACAAGACCTATCCTTACCGTGTACGGTCTTGCCTTGATCCGATCTACCATCTGTTTCCACTCTTCAAGGTCGGGGGCGGGTGCGTCGATATTCAATTCACGGCATACGACTGCGGAGAAATTTGCTTTTTCAAGCATCAGAGGTGCTTCATAGAGGTTAGGAAGGGTGATGTTTTCAATGACGCAATCAGGCTTTACGTTACAGAAAAGAGAGATTTTTTTGAAGATAGAATCCTCCAACGGCTCGTCACAACGCAAAACAATAATATTCGGGTTTATACCCATTCCCTGCAATTCCTTGACGGAGTGCTGGGTAGGCTTGGATTTATGTTCATCTGAGCCGCGAAGAAACGGAACGAGCGTAACATGGATGAACAGACTGTTTTCTCTGCCAACCTCAAGGGAGATCTGACGGACAGCCTCAAGAAAGGGCTGAGACTCAATATCTCCGATGGTGCCGCCGATCTCGGTAATAACAACATCGGCATCGGTCTTTCTTCCTACGCTGTAAACGAACTCCTTTATCTCATTTGTGATGTGCGGAATGACCTGCACGGTAGAGCCGAGATATTCTCCTCTGCGCTCCTTATTCAAAACATTCCAATAGACCTTACCCGTGGTCAAATTGGAATATTTGTTCAGATCCTCGTCAATAAATCTTTCATAGTGTCCGAGGTCAAGGTCGGTTTCCGCTCCATCCTCGGTCACATATACTTCACCGTGCTGATAGGGGCTCATCGTACCCGGATCCACGTTAATATAAGGATCGAGCTTCTGAGCCGCCACCCTCAGCCCTCTCGCCTTGAGCAATCTGCCAAGCGACGCAGCCGTAATACCCTTTCCCAGTCCGGATACAACACCGCCTGTTACGAAAATATATTTTGTCATTGTAATTCACCTTCCTCTATGTTGCCTATTATGATGAGCCGTTTTGCGGTACCCGTCTCTGCCGACGACAGCAAGCGTGTTGTCAGCCGCAGACCGTTGCTCCATTAAACAGCTCCCTTTATCCGCCATAGTCGGCGAGAAGCTGTTTATTCCCACTCTACCGTTGCAGGCGGCTTCGAGGTGATGTCATACACCACTCTCGTTATAATGCCGATCTCACCTGTAATTCTGCTCGATGCTCTCTCCAAAACCTCGTAAGGAAGCCTTGTCCATTCTGCTGTCATAAAATCATCGGTGGTAACGGCTCTGAGTGCCACCGTGTAGCCGTAGGTTCGGGCATCTCCCTTGACGCCTACGCTTCTCAGATCGGTCAGCACCGCAAAATATTGATTGGTATCCTTTTCAAGCTTTGCGTTTGCGATCTCCTCACGGAATATGGCATCCGCATCTCGCAATATATCCAGTTTTTCTTTTGTAATCTCTCCGATCACTCTGACGGCAAGACCGGGACCCGGAAACGGCTGACGCCATACAAGTGCATACGGAATGCCAAGCTCTGTTCCCACGGCTCTGACCTCATCCTTGAACAGATCCCGCAGAGGCTCTACTATCTCATCAAAAGCGATCACATCGGGAAGTCCGCCTACATTGTGATGACTCTTGATGACCGCAGAATTTCCTTTTCCGCTCTCGATTACATCTGGGTAAATCGTTCCCTGTACGAGAACATCGATCTTTCCGAGCTTCTTTGCTTCATCCTCAAATACTCGGATAAATTCCTCGCCGATAATCTTGCGTTTCTGCTCGGGCTCTGTTACTCCCGCAAGCTTTGTAAGAAATCTGTTCTCTGCATCAGAACGAATGAGATTCATTCCGAACTGACCACGGAAGGTTTGCTCTACAAAGTCCCCTTCATCCTTGCGTAAAAGTCCGTGATCTACAAACACGCAGGTCAAGTTGTCTCCGATCGCTTTGTGTAAAAGCACGGCGGCAACCGAGGAATCCACGCCTCCCGACAGAGCAAGGAGCACTTTTTTGCCTGCAAGCTCCCTTCTGTACTTCTCAATCGAGCGTTCCACGAAATTCTCCATCGTCCAATCGCCACTGCAACCGCAGACATCAAACAGGAAATTGCGAAGCATTTGCTTACCGAATTCACTGTGCGTGACCTCGGGATGAAATTGTACGCCGTACAGCTTACGTTCTTCATCACACATTGCCGCACATAAACATTTATCGGTATGGGCAATTACTTTGAAGCTGCTCGGCACTTCTTTTATATAGTCGGTATGGCTCATCCAAACGATGCTTTCCTCCGGAACACCGCCAAAAAGTACGCTGTCCTTCACATATACGGTCGTTTTTCCGTACTCACTGCTGTTTTTAGCGGAAGTAATAACGCCTCCCGACATATACGCCATAAGCTGATCACCGTAGCAGATGCCGAGTATCGGAATACCGATATTCAGTATCTCGGCATCGTAGCGTGGTGACTTGTCGTCATATACGCTGTTAGGACCGCCTGTAAAAATAATTCCCTTGTATCCGATCTCTTTGATCTCTTTAACCGTTATCTTATTGTAGAGCTTGATCTCCGCATAAACATGATGCTCACGGACACGACGTGCGATCAGCTGATTATATTGCCCTCCAAAGTCCAAAACAAGTATCTTTTCCATAGTCACCTCATAGATTGATTTCGGCACTGCTGCCGTTCACACCCTCAAGCAAGGGCTTGATCTTTGCAAGGAAAGCATCTACCTGTTCGGGACATCTGCCGATATACCTCGACGGTTTGAGAAGTGCGTTTATCTCCTCCTCGCTCATACCAAAGGTCGGTTCTGCCGCAAGTCTTGCGGTAAGATCGCACTCTTCTCCGTTTTTCATCTTTGCGGTAGCTTGCATAGAGCACCTGCGAATGATCTCGTGTATCTCCTGTCTGTTGCCTCCTCGCTTGACCGCTTCCATCATCAAATTCTCGGTTGCAATGAATGGAAGATATTCCTTGACAGTCTTTTCTACGATCTTCTCGTTGACGCCGAGACCGTCGGTTACATTCTGTGCCAGTCTGAGAATAGCATCAGCGCAAAGGAAGCCCTCGGGCATGGAGATGCGGCGGTTTGCAGAATCGTCAAGTGTTCTTTCAAGCCATTGTGTCGATGCCGTCATAGGTGCGTTGAGTGCGTCTGCCATCAAATATCTTGCAAGCGAACATATACGCTCGCTTCTCATAGGATTGCGCTTGTATGCCATTGCGGAAGAGCCTATCTGTTTTTTTTCAAAGGGCTCTTCCACTTGTTTGTCATGCTGAAGAAGTCTGATATCATTTGCCATTCTGTATGCGCTTTGCGCAACAGAAGAAAGGGCGTTCAGAATTCTGCTGTCTACTTTTCTGGGGTAAGTCTGCCCCGCTACGTCAAAAAATTCGTCAAAACCGAAATCATTGCATATCATTCGGTTCATCTTGTCGATTTTGGATGTATCTCCCTCAAAAAGCTCCATAAAGCTCGCCTCTGTTCCCGTTGTTCCCCGACAGCCGAGAAGCTTGATGTTCTCTATCGCAAAGTCGATCTCAGCAAGATCGGAGAGAAAATCCTGCATCCAAAGCGTTGCTCTTTTACCGACCGTTACGAGCTGTGCGGGCTGATAGTGAGTATATCCGAGCGTGGGCAAAGCCTTATATTTTTCAGCAAATTTTGAAAGGTTCTCTAAAACCACCAACAGCTCTGCACGTAAATAGCGCAGAGCGTCCCGATAGATTATGAGGTCTGCGTTATCGGTAACATAACAGCTTGTGGCACCAAGATGTATGATACCTGCGGCAGAGGGGGCAGCTTGCCCATATGCATAGACGTGAGCCATTACGTCATGTCTGACTTCTGCCTCACGTGACGCAACACACGCATAGTCGATGTCGCTTGTATGCGCTTCAAGCTCTGCGATCTGGCTCTCTGTTATGGGGAGTCCGAGAGCGTGTTCCGCTTTTGCGAGAGACACCCAAAGGCGACGCCATGTGCTGTAACGTGTGTCGCTTGAAAAAAGGTTCAACATATATTCAGACGCATAGCGCGAGGATAAGGGGGATTCATATCTGTTAGTCATAAGCGTTCTCCATTAGCCATAGGGCTTTTATTTAACTATTTATATTCATATATCTTTATATTCATATATCGCCGCCGCTGTTTTTTGCACCATGGCAAAAATCGCCGTTGCGGCTCCGCCTTGCGGGCTGCGGCGGAAGCTTAGATCTTCATAAAGAAGATATGTGTCAAGGTCTGTTTTCGCATATGTTTTATACGACATACAGGCCCTCCGTCATCGAACTACAATGCTTTCTCTTTCGGGACCTACCGAAACATATTTTATGGGACAACCGATCTCCTTTTCAATGAACGTCACATACTCCTGTGCCGCTTTGGGTAAGTCATCCCACTTACGTGCTCCACTGATGTCACATTTCCAACCGTCGAAATATTCTATCTTTGGCTGTGCATACTTGAGTGCCGTCGTGAACGGGAAACGGTCGAGCTCCTTGCCGTCCAGAATGTACTTGGTGCATACGGGGATCTTATCCATGTAGCTAAGCACATCAAGCTTTGTCAGCGCAATCTCAGTTGCCGCCTGCACCTCTACACCGTAGCGTGTCGCCACAATATCAATAGGACCTACACGGCGGGCTCTGCCCGTTTTTGCTCCGTACTCAGATCCTGCTTTGCGAAGCTCCTCCGCCTCGCCGCCGAACATTTCGCAAACAAACGGTCCCTCTCCGACGCAGGTGGAATAAGCCTTTACAACTCCAACCACATCGTCGATCTTCGCACAAGGAAGTCCCGAACCGATAGGAGCATAAGCCGCCGTAGTATTGGAGGATGTGGTGTAAGGATAAATACCGAAATCGAGGTCACGCAATGAACCAAGCTGTGCCTCAAACAAAATTTTCTTTCCTGCCTTTTGTGCATCCTTTAAAAATGCGCCTGTGTCACATACATAAGGCTTTATCTTTTCACACGCATCGTCAAGCCACCTTTCAAGCATTTCCATCGTATAAGGCTCTGCTCCGTAAACCTTTGTCAAGGTGATATTTTTCCATTCAAGCAGATCGGACAGGTGTGATTTGAGCTCTTGCGGATAAAACAGCTCTCCCGCAAGAACGGTCTTCTTTTGATATTTATCCGAGTAAAACGGTGCGATACCTTGCTTGGTCGAACCGTATTTCTTATCGGCAAGTCTCGCCTCCTCCAGAGCATCAAGATCTCTGTGCCAAGGGAGCAAAAGTGATGCACGATCGCTGATCTTGAGATTGTCAGGTGTAAGCGCAACGCCTTTTCCCATGACATCCTGCATCTCGATCCACAGATTTTCGGGATCAAGTGCCACGCCGTTACCGAGTATATTGACTACGCCGCACCGGAAAATTCCGGAAGGAAGCAGATGCAGCGCAAATTTTCCATGTTCATTGATGACGGTATGGCCTGCGTTTCCTCCGCCCTGATAGCGGACAACAACGTCATAGTTTTCAGTCAGAAGATCAACCATTCTTCCCTTTCCTTCGTCACCCCAGTTAATTCCAACTATTGCACAGTTTGACATATTTATTTACCTTCCTCAAAGCAAAATTTAAATATGAGCTGTCAGACGCTTCATCACTTCGGCATAAGCATCCTCTACACCGCCGAGATCACGGCGGAAACGGTCTTTGTCGAGCTTTTCGCCCGTTTTACTGTCCCACAGACGGCAGGTATCAGGACTGATCTCATCGGCAAGTACGATCGTAGAGTCGGACAGTCTTCCGAATTCCAGCTTGAAGTCAACGAGCGTTACACCGCACTCTTTCCAAAAAGCCTTCAATTCCTCATTCACAGCAAATGAGTATTTTTTTATTGTTTCGATCTCCTCGGGCGTCGCCAAATGAAGAGCAAGTGCGTGATATTCATCAAGAAGCGGATCGCCGAGCTCGTCGTTCTTATAGGAGAATTCAACGGTCGGAGAGTCGAAGACTACCCCCTCCGATACACCGTATCTCTTTGAAAAGGAGCCTGCGGCAATGTTTCTCACAATAACCTCAAGCGGCACGATCGAAACTTTCTTAACGAGTGTTTCACGCTCGCTCAGCTCCTTTACAAAATGTGTGGGAATTCCGGACTTTTCAAGTCTCTGCATCAAGAGGTTGCTCATCCTGTTGTTGATGACACCCTTTCCTGCGATGGTTCCCTTTTTGAGTCCGTTAAAAGCCGTAGCATCGTCCTTGTAGGATACGATTAGGATATCCGGATCGTCGGTAGAAAAAACCTTTTTTGCTTTTCCCTCATAAAGTTGTTCTCTCTTTTCCATGTGTATATTCCTCCGTTTTTTAAAATCAAGCACTGAATTGCCCTCGGCAAATAAAAAAGCAAAGACACCTTAATGCGGTAAAACATTAAGACGCCTTTGCCTTTGTTTCTATTCAATTTTAATACTAAAAATAAAAATACGGACAAATAGCCCCGACAAAAATCGAACGTCGATTGTCGGAAGACGCCATTGCCCTCACGCAGATATTATACACCTTTTTTTAATGCTTTGTCAATATATAATTAAGAAAAAAATCCGAGCCGCATTTCAAAAACACAGCTCGGACATATCATTTTATCATTTATATTCCGCTTGCTCCGTAGTTTGAGAGAACACGAGCGGACGGATCCTTTACGTCACAGCCCTTCCACGACTTGTTCGGCATCCAAAAGTCCGCAATCATTTCAGACTGCTCAGGGTAATACTTTTCAAATATCTCTCGGTACAAAAGTGATTCCTTGGTAAAAGGTGTTGCGTGGGAATACCTTGCGCATTTTTCTTCGAACTCCTCGTCGGTGTATTGGCTCTCGGCATATTCCTTCAGATAGTCCACCATTGAATGTCCGACCGCATCCGAAAATGCGGCTTTTTCGCGCCACAAGATCGAATCGGGAAGATAACAGCCTTTCTCAAACGCATGACGCAAGAGGTATTTCCCTTTTCCGTATTTGTTGAGCTTGAGCTCGGGTTCGACGCTCATAACGTATCTGACGAGATCTAAGTCGCCGAACGGCACTCTTGCCTCAAGAGAGTTTACCGAAATGCATCGGTCAGCTCGCAGCACATCGTACATATGAAGCTCACGTATTCTCTTCTCCGATTCCTTTTGAAACGCTTCAGCACTTGGTGCAAAATCGGTATATTTATAGCCGAACAGCTCGTCGGATATCTCACCCGTCAAAAGAACTCGAATATCCGTCTGCTCGTGGATGGCTTTACATATCAGATACATACCCATGCTTGCACGAATCGTGGTAATATCGAAGGTACCGAGCAAAGCAATAACCGTTTCAAGGGATGACAGCACATCCTCGGGTGTCATATAGATTTCCTTATGGTCACTGCCGATATAATCTGCAACCTGCTTTGCATACTTCAAGTCAATGGCATCCTCGCTCATACCGATAGCAAAGGTCTTTATCGGTGTTCTGCTCTTCTTTTGCGCAATCGCACATACAAGAGAAGAATCAAGACCGCCGGACAAGAGAAAACCAACCTTTGCATCCGCCACAAGCCTTTTTTCAACGCCTGCTACCAGCTTATCGTGGATCTTCTTGCAAACTGTTTCAAGCTCATCTCGGCAAACCGCATCGACCTTCGCTATGTCGGTATAGCAAACGAAACGTCCGTTTTTGTAGTAATGACCGGGAGGAAACGGCATGATCTTATCCGTAAGTCCTACAAGGTTTTTGGCTTCGCTTGCAAAGATAATCACACCTTTTTTATCGTATCCGTAATAAAGCGGTCTGATTCCGATGGGATCCCTTGCCGCTATGTATTCACCCGTTTCGCCGTCGTAGATAATAAGAGCGTACTCGGCATCCAGCATAGTGAACATTGCTGTACTGTATTCGCGATACATCGGAAGCAATATCTCACAATCGCTGTCGCTCACAAAGGTGTATCCCTTCCGTATTAATGCTTCACGTATTTTCTCAAAGCCATAGATCTCACCGTTGCAGACCACATAGCTGCCGTTCAGCTCAAAGGGCTGCATTCCTAAAGGTGTCAGTCCCATAATCGCAAGTCGGTGAAAGCCAAGTAAGCCGCACCCAGTGTCAATGATTTTCGTATCATCCGGTCCTCGAGAGACCGTTTTATCAAATCCTTCGGAAAACGACGCAAATGCGGCACCGCTTCCGCAATAACCCATAATTGAACACATGATATCCATACCTCAAATCAACAAAGTAAATTCAGCATTCTATAGGGCAAGTGCTGTACTCGCGGTGCCACCTATATTTGTTCTTCATTTGCGCCTCTGTCAAGGCGGTGTCGGTTTACGCACGACCGAACGGCGCACCTACTGAAGCGGAGCTTGTTCAGATTGCAGCTCGAAAAGTGTTATTCGTACAGACTCGCCGCACGGCTTCCACCATCCCGTGCTCGCTATCGGCGAGTATCTGTATTACTTCTCTTTTCTCAAACGCTTTTGAGTTTTATTTCGGACTTAATCACACGTTGTCGTGTTCTGAGTATATTCGCTCGTGTTCTTATCTTCTCGAGAAAGAAACGCTTTCTCGTATAAGGGATCGAGTTTTACTTCTTTAAGCTGAATTTCAGGTGTTTGTTCCTTGAAATCGACCCGAGGAGTAAATTCTTTCTCTTTCTTTTGCATAACAGACAAGCTCCTTTCCGAATTTAGGGTTACTCTTCATCCTGAAGCGCATCGTAGCCTTCTTCTCCGGTACGAACCTTCACAACATTTTCAACATCGTAAACGAATATCTTACCATCACCTATATGTCCGGTATAAAGTACCTTCTTGGCGGTTTCGATAACGTCACGAACGGGAACCTTGCTGACAACAATATCGACCTGTACCTTTGGCAGCAGGTTTGCTTCGACCTGAACACCGCGGTAATACTCCGGCTTGCCCTTCTGAGCACCGCATCCAAGCACGTGCGATACGGTCATACCCGTAATACCGATGCTCATCATTGCGTTCTTGAGAGATTCAAGTCTTGCTTCCTTGCAAATAATTTCAACCTTGGTAAACTTAGGTGTACCTTCATAAAACGCCGGAACCTTCTTTACAGGCACAGCTTCCGCTACAGGAGCATCGCCCGTTACTGCAACCGCCTCCTCGTAACCGTAATCGAGGCTCTCAACTGCGGGAAGAAAGTCTGCGTATGCACTGGGCAGACCGTGCTCGGTGCTGTCAAGTCCCTTGATCTCCTCCTCGGCACTTACACGAAGTCCAACCGTTTTCTTGATGATGAGGAAGGTAACAGTCATCGTTACAGCAGTCCATGCAAGAACGGCAAGAATACCTACTGCCTGCTTACCGAGAAGCGTTGCACTACCTGTATAAAACAGTCCTTCAAGACCTGCAGGAGCCTGAGGGTTCGCCAGAAGTCCTACTGCTATAGTGCCCCAAACACCGTTGAAAAAATGAACGCCAACGGCACCTACGGGATCGTCAATATGCAGCTTAAGGTCAAGGAACTCAACAGCTACTACAACAAGAATACCCGAAACAACACCGACTACGGTTGCACCGATAGCATCCAGGGCATCACAGCCTGCTGTAATACCGACAAGGCCTGCAAGAGATGCGTTGAGACACATTGATACATCGGGCTTGCCGTTTTTGATCCAAGTAAATACCATGGTCGTGCAGGTTGCAACAGCAGGAGCAATGGTAGTAGTAAGGAAGATGGATGCAAGCGATGTTCCGTCCCAAGCGGCGGCACCGTTAAAGCCGTACCAGCCGAACCAAAGGATGAAGCAACCGAGCGCACCGAGCGTTATGGAGTGACCGGGAATAGCGTTTACCTTCTTAACCTTACCCGCTTTATCCTTTACATACTTGCCAAGTCTCGGACCGACCATAATTGCGCCAATCAAAGCGGTGACACCGCCGACCGAGTGAATAGCTGCGGAGCCTGCGAAATCGTGGAAGCCCCACTGTGAAAGCCAACCCTGAGAGTTCCAGATCCAGCCCGCTTCGATCGGATATATCACAAGCGAAATCACTCCGGAATAGATACAATAGGATATAAACTTTGTTCTCTCTGCCATAGCACCCGAAACGATGGTTGCCGCAGTAGCACAGAATACAAGGTTAAACACAAAGCTGGAAGCGTTTTCGGTGATAAAACCGTCAAAATCGGTGAAAATATCGAGGTTTGGAATACCAACAATACCGAAAACATAATCTTGTGCCATCATAAGACCAAAGCCAAGCAGAACGAATACCACCGTTCCGATGCAGAAGTCCATAAGGTTTTTCATAATTATGTTACCGGCGTTCTTTGCTCTCGTAAATCCGGTCTCCACCATTGCAAATCCTGCCTGCATAAAGAATACAAATGCTGCACCAATCAAAAACCATACACCGTGGGAGCCAAATATGATGCTGTTTACTGCATCCTGGGCTGCCTGAGAAACTTCTGTTAATAACATAATAATCTCCTCCTCTTCGAATAAAAAGGAGATAATAAATCGGCATTTTTGCAAATCATACTCTGCCCATTTATTATCTCCTTTGATAATTCTTTCTCATACGTATTTTATTCCTAATTTATCTTACAGTGCTCCCTGTCCTCGTTCACCGGTACGGATTCTTACTGCATCCTGTACGTCCGAAACGAAAATCTTACCATCACCGTAATTACCTGTATTAATCTCTGCAACGATCTTGTCAATCAGCTTTTCGGCAATATCGTCCATCACTACTGTTTCTACCTTAATCTTTGGCAACAGGTTTACACGATACTCTGCACCACGATACTTCTTAACAACACCCTTCTGATTACCATAGCCCATAATGTTCGCCACATTCAAACCATTTACATTCTCTGCTTCCAGAATTGCCTTCAGGTCTTCGAGCTTCTCTGGTCTGATAATAATCTCCAACTTCTTCATGACTTCTACCTCCTTCATCTTCCTATCATACATTTTGTGCCACTTCAGCGTGCCTTGAATA
>JBGVFH010000074.1:0-2378 GCA_045120955.1 Eubacteriales bacterium
ATTCTTGCCACGAGTGCGGGCTACGTTATCCGTTCATCTCCTCTGAAGGACAGAGTTTTTAAGGTGTTTCACACCACCGAGCAGACCGAGGACGAGCTGAAGCTCATCGTTGATCTCGGCGGTACCATTG
The DNA here is from genome assembly GCA_045120955.1 of Eubacteriales bacterium. GTDB lineage: Bacteria > Bacillota > Clostridia > Oscillospirales > CAG-272 > JAZMZS01. Next base: position 131 of record JBGVFH010000074.1, read on the forward strand.
CTGACGTTTTCGTATGGCATAAGGCATACGGCAAAATGGAAGCAAAGCTGAATATTTCATCCCGCGCTCAAATTGAGCAGTTTATCGAAAGCGTCAGAACCGGAAAGTCGGTTGAGCTGATGCACATTACAGGTGGATATCACTATCATACCGTTCGTGCTGAGAGCGAATCTATTCTTGACCGCATCGGTACAGCACTTGAGAAAAAGGGCTATATTGCCTCAGGCAGCTAAGGGGAATCTTATGAACAGAGAACGCTTCCAAAAGCAGTTGGCTTTTATTCTGTGAGCCGACAAGGAAAAGAACATCCTGCGTCAGACACACATCAGTGGTCATGTCAGACGCGAGAATGATGCCGAGCACGCATGGCATATGCCTATGATGGTCTATCTTCTGCGAGAATACGCCACCGAGGAATTCGACCTTGCCAAGGCGATGATGATGGCGCTCGTTCACGACGTCGTTGAAATCGACGCGGGCTATACTTATGCCTACGATACCAAAGCGTTGGAAACGCAGAAGGAGAGGAAAGAAAAAGCGGCTGACAAAATTTTCGGAATGCTTCCCGACGATCAGCGAGATGAGCTTCGCACCCTCTTTGAGAAATTTGAAACGGGGGAGACGCACGAAGCACGCTTTGCCAAGGTGATGGATAATTTCCAACCGCTTATTCTCAACTACTCCAACGGCGGTGCGGATTGACGGGAGCATCAGGTAACGAAATCCAAGGTTGTAGGCAGACAGCAGACATCACGCTTCGGCTCTGAAAATATATGGAAACATACCGAAGAGCTGATCAACGCCAACGTTGAAAGAGGAAATATTATAGACGAGTAAATTATATACGTGAAAACAGGAGGTACTGCGAAATTGCAGTGCCTCCTGTTTGATGCTTTCAGCTAAATCAAGTTTAACTTATCCGAGAACGATCTTATCGATCGCAAGCCGTTCCTCATCTGTAAAGTGAATATTCTCCGTCATTTTCAGGTTTTCGGTGATTTGCTCAGGCTTGGAAGCACCGATCAAAACGCTGGTGATGCCTTCTCGGCTGTATATCCAAGAGAGAGCCATTTGTGCAAGGGTTTGCCCTCTGTTCTCGGCAATCGCATTAAGCTTCTTGATCTTTTCGATCATATCCGGTGATATTTGTCCTTCCTTTAGGAATCTGCCGTCGGTTTTAACACGACTATCCTCGGGAATACCATTGATATATCGATCGGTAAGAAGCCCTTGTGCGAGAGGACTAAAGATAATCATACCTTTTTTCGCCTCGATAGCGTTTTTCAAAATGCCGTTTTTCTCTACCGTTCTGTCGAGAATCGAGTATCTGTTTTGATTGATGATGAAAGGGCAGTGCAGCTCGCTCAGTATCTGAGCAGCCTTTGTCATCGTTTCACCATCATAGTTGGAAAGACCTACGTAAAGAGCCTTTCCGCTTTTTACGATAGAGTCAAGTGCCCACATCGTTTCGTATAGTGGTGTTTCAGGATCCATTCTGTGATGGTAGAAAATATCAACGTATTCAAGCCCCATTCGTTTAAGACTTGCATCGAGGCTTGCAACGAGATACTTTTTGCTTCCTTTATCGCCGTAAGGACCGGGCCACATATAATAGCCTGCTTTGGTGCTGATGATCATTTCATCACGGTACTGTGAGAGATGGTTGCGAAGAATTTTTCCAAAATTCGTTTCAGCGCTCCCCGCTTCGGGACCGTAATTGTTTGCAAGATCAAAATGTGTTATTCCGCTGTCGAAAGCGGTAAAACACATCCGGCACATATTATCAAAATCCGAACGGTCTCCAAAATTATGCCACAATCCGAGAGATACCGGGGGAAGCTTCAAGCCGCTTTCACCGCATCGTCTGTATTCTGTGGAGTCATATCTGTTTTCGTTTGCTTTATATTCCATACATAGCTCCTTTTGCAATCCGCATTTGATATATAGTATTATACCACATTTTTACGAATTGCTCAACCCAATCTACTTTTTCGGTCGCAGAAATCGTGACGAATCAAGAGTATAATGCTTACTCCTTGACGAATTTCTTGATCAAAGGATAGATGTCCTTATCGCACTCGCAATAGATCGCGTTCCAGTCAATATCCTGCGGAGCGTGATGTCTGTGCTGAATATGACCGCCGAGAAGCAGAACGCAGAGCATGGATTTTGCGGAAAGCTCCCAGTTGGCTCCGTGCTCGTCCTTTCCTCTCAATCTCACGTCACCCTCAACCTGAGTAACGATTTT
>JBGVFH010000075.1:0-26137 GCA_045120955.1 Eubacteriales bacterium
AGTCCTCTGTATCTTCCACATCGCATCTAACGGATGGCTCGCTGTATGCGAGATAATCGTAGGAAAAGTATCCTACAAGACCGCCCGTGAAGGAAGGTAGATAATCGAAACGGGGACTTTTGTAATCGGCAAGGATCTGGCGGAGATAATCGGAAGGATCATCCGTCTTTACCTTGAGATTTCCGATCTTCATTTCGCCTCGGATACAGGTGATCTCCATTTTCGGATCAAAGCCGAGAAATGTATATCTTCCCCAAGTTTCGTTTGCCTGTGCGGATTCGAGCATATAGCAGTGAGTCGATACATTTTTTAGTATCTTCATTGTTTCGATCGGTGTGGTGAAGTCGGAAAGAATTTCACAGCTTACCGGCAGCACATTGTATTTTCCCGTGTCTGCAATTTTCCCCGCTTCGCTGAATGTAGGTGAAATTTTCATATTCTGTACCTCCAAATAAAATACTCCTTTGACTTATCTGCCAAAGGAGTAAACAAAAACGTCCTTGACAGAATTATACTATCTGTCAAGGACGAATAATCGGAACATTATCCGCGGTGCCACCTTGATTCACGGCATTACCGTGCGCTTAGCAGGATACAAGATATCCCCGGCATTTATACGCTTGCCTTCAGCGTCGCAGAATACTTTGGGATGATCCCATTTGACTGCGCCCTCAGCGGTCCATTTGACAATTTGTTTCTAACCCGACTCTCAGCACCACGGGCTCTCTGTGTAGTCATAATTGCCGTTATCTCCGCCTCAACGGTTTAAGGTATTAAATCTATACTGCATTATACTCCTTTTTACCTACCTTGTCAACAGGTAAAAAACATTTTTTTACAGTTACTTATTGAATTTTTTTCGCAGGTGACAAAACATGTATCATTGATTTTTTTCATAACGGGACTCTTTTGCACTTTTTTGACTAAAAAAATCAGTGGAAGGGCGAAAGCTTGCCGCCGAAATCTTTTATTTTATGTATGCTGAATTTTGAAGCGAAGGTGCGCACGTATGATCTCCACAAGATCTGACGAGATAACGTGTTCGATCCTGCAAGCATTTTCCTCGGCAAGTGCTGCATCTGCACCGAGGTCGACAAACATTGCTGTGAGCAAATGGTGTCTTTCATAAATATCGAAAGCAACCTTTTTGCCCGCCTCGGTTAAGCTGATAACTCCCGAGGAGTCGATGCTGACATAGTCTTTTTCACGAAGCCGTTTCATGGCGTTGCAAATACTCGGTTTGGAATATCCAAGCTCGCTCGCAACATCAACAGAGCGCAAATTCGGTTTTTTCTGTTTTAAAACATATATGGTCTCAAGGTACATCTCTTCGGATTCTCTGTATTTCATCAAGTGCGCCCCCTTTTTTGTTTATTATAGATTGCCTTTTTGCACAGCCATTTAACGCCTGTACACAATATGACGAAAACGGCTGTCACGAGCATGGCAATCAGTATTTTCATGACATATTGCATGAGACTGTCCTTTCTTTTAAAAAGCAGGCGGAACCCAAAGATCCCGCCTGTCGATGTAATTCATGATTATTTCAGAAGTGCATTTTCAAGGTCTTCAAGCATCATTCCGAGAGCTGTGAAACCACCTTCTGCGGTGTACCAAACGCTCGGACGTGCAAGAATGACAACATTACCGTTTTTAGCAGCGATCGTCTGATTGATGACTTCATTGTTCATAACCTCTGCCGCAGTAGAAGCACCACCGGTAGCTGCATCTCTATCCATCACAAAAATGTACTGAGGATTCTTCTGCAGGATATATTCGAATGAGGAAAGGTTACCGTGCGAAGCATCTTCGGAATCCTTGTCAACACCAACATTTGCAAAGCCGATCTCGTTACCGATGATAGAGCAACGGCCGCTGTTACCTGTTACGTTGAATCCACCGCTTGTTACCATACCGACAATGGCGGATTTGCCTTTAGCAAATAACTGAAGTGCCTCAATTCTATCGTTATAAGCAGATACCTTCGCATTCATTTCCTCTGTCTTGCCGAAAATCGAAGCGATCGTCTGTGCATTCTTGATAGTGCCTTCTACTACATTTCCGCTAACAGTCAAGCGCACAACGGGAGCGATCTCGGAAAGAGTTGAATAATATTCGCTGCCGCGTCCGCCCATGAAAATGAGATCGGGTTCATATTCCATAATTGTTTCGGCATCGGGAGTCTTGATCGTACCGCAGGTGGGAATTCCGTCAACTGCATCTACAAGATAATCAAGCGTAGTAGTAGAAACGCAAACAATGCGATCTTCAAGTCCGAGGTTTACGAGAATATCAAGAGTTGCCATATCGCAAACGGCGATCTTTTGAGGATCATACGGAACTTCAAGCTGAATTTCCTTTTCATCTTTAGAGCCGTCAACGCAGGTGATGGTTATCTTTTCAGGTTTTTGTTCATTGTTTGCGTTACCTGATTCGGTAACGTTGTTATCGGTTTTTGATCCATTATCGGCGGGGGTGTTGTTGCACGCTGCGAGACAAAACATCATCATAACAGCGGCGATCAAAAGTGCGAGTAATTTTTTCATGGTTTCAAATCTCCTTTTCATTTATGTATTTTTTTATAAAACCATCAAAGTTAGTAGTAAATCGAAAGCGGTTTGCCGTCGATTTCCATGATCTGAAAATCTACATTGTAGATCTTCGAAAGAGTTTGCTTATTCATAACTTCGTCAACTGTGCCGTATTTCGCTATCTTTTCATCGACGAAAGCGCAGATATAATCTGAGTAAAATGCGGCATAATTGATTTCGTGAAGAACAAGAACGACCGTTTTTCCGAGTTCATCGCAGAGGCGGCGAACTATCTTCATCATGTTGGTTGCATGATAAATATCAAGATTGTTTGTCGGTTCATCCAGAAGAATATATTCGGTGTCCTGCGCAATGACCATAGCAATGTATGCTCTTTGGCGCTGGCCGCCCGATAATTCATCAATGTACCTGTCCTCAAATTCACCAAGCTCCATATAGTCAATCGCTTTTGCGATGATACCGTTATCTTCTTCGGTCAGTCTGCTTCCCGAATAAGGAAAACGACCGAAAGCAACAAGCTCTTTTACGGTTAATTTCATTTGCACATTGTTGTGCTGTGTCAGTATTGCCAGCCGCTTAGCAAGCTCTCGGCTTTTCCAATCGGACAGGTCCTTATCCTCGAAGCTGATAATACCTGCATCCTTGGCAACGAGACGGGATATCATACCCATGACTGTAGATTTGCCCGCACCGTTGGGACCTATCAGCGAGGTCACCTTGCCTTTGTGTATATCAAAGCTGACTGAGTCAACAACGGCTTTCCCGTCATATTTTTTTATAAGCTCTTTGACATTCATATAGAACCTCTCTTTCCTCTCAATAGCAGCCACAAGAAATAAACTCCGCCGCCGATCGTAATGAATACGCTGACCGGAACGGAATAGTCAAACACACGCTCGACCAAACATTGGCTGCCAACAAGAGCAAGCATTCCGATGAGTCCCGAGCCGATGATCAACCGAGAGTGCCGATACGTTTTCAGCAACTGTCTTCCGAGGTTTGCAATGATCAAGCCAAGGAAGGAGATCGGACCTATCATTGCTGTTGCAACTGCTATACAAAGAGTTACTCCGATCAAAAGTCTGCGAACAACTCGATCATAATCCACTCCAAGATTGATCGCTTGATCCTTTCCAAGGGTAATGACATCGAGCAGCTTTAAGTCTTTGCGAAGGAAAACCGCCATAACCGTAAGCAATACTATGGAAAAGACGATGATCTCTGAATTGATATTATCAAAGCTCGCTATCGACATTGGAGGTTGCTGTCATATCCGTTCGGAAGTGCTTTCAGCAATTCCGTGCAACGGCTCATTTCCACGGCATTTGCAAGCTCTTCTTCGGTGACTTGTTCGTTTGCGTATTTCAGATTGTTGCGGATCGTATCGGAAAACAAAACGGTATCCTGCAAGACGATTGCAATGTTTTTACGCAGGCTATCTCTTGAAATGTCTGCTACGTTTTGACCTCCTATCAAAATTTCACCGCTGTCGATATCATAATACCGCATCAGAAGATTTACCACGGTGGTTTTGCCGCTGCCGGTAGAACCGACAAGAGCGACCTTTTTCCCCGAAGGCACGGTCAGCGTAAAATCGTGAAGCACGGGACGGCCGGGCGTATAAGAGAACTGCACATTACGGAAAGTCACATCAGCGTTCTTTTCAACGGTGAGTTCTTCGCCCGTCATATCCTCATTCGCCTCATCCAGAACAGTAAAGACACGCTCTGCACCTGCAATGGCAGTTTGAAGCTGACCGTATATTTGTGCAATTTCATTGATAGGGCGGCTAAACTGCTTGGCATAGACGATAAAAGCGGAAATAACACCGACGGAGATCAGACCGTTCACCGAAAAATACCCACCGAAAGCCGCAATAATAACAAACCCGATGTTACCAATGCAGTTCATGATCGGTCCCATAACACCGCTGAAAATATCGGTACGGATGCCTGCCTTAGTCAGTGAATCCGAGGTGGCGCAAAAGTCATCTGTGATCTCGTCTTGATGGTTATAGGCAACGAACGTGTGATATCCGGAGATCATTTCTTCGACCGTTCCATTGAGCTGACCGAGAAGAACCTGTCGGTTACGAGAGAATTTCCGAACCTTCTTCGATAAAAATTTGGTTACAAGCAAAGTCAGCACAACGGTGAAAAGGCTGAGCAGAGCGAGCTGCCAACAATATATGATCATAATGGCTGCCGTTCCGACCACTGTTAACACACCCGAAAAGAGCGACGGAAGCGATTGCGACACGGTGGTTGAGATGTTTTCGATATCGTTGGTCATACGGCTCATGACATCGCCGTGAGAATGGGTGTCAAGATAGCGGATCGGAAGGTCGATGATCTTTCCGAACAATTCCTCACGCATACTTTTGACAATACGCTGACTGAGATTTGCGCTGAACAATCCTTGAAGCAACTGACTGATACCGTATAGCAGATAAACAGCAAGCATAAGAGCCAAGGTTCTTGCAAAATGACCGTCCGCTTCTCCTGCAATAATATCTATTGCTGAGCTTTGCAGGCTCGGCGCATAAACACCGCAAAGCGTCCCGAAGACCACGATCAAAAGCATTCCGATGACAATGACTTTCTCATGGGCAAAGTAAGTCAGAATACGCCCAAGGGTCTTTCCGATGTGCTCGCCACGCTCCACCTCTGCAAATCTCGCTCCGCGATTCATCATGCCGGGGATATTGCGTTCTTCAAGCTTTGGTTCACGCATGGATATCCACCTCCCCGCTCATTTGAGAATCATAAATACCACGGTATGTCTGACAGGAAAGCATTAACTCGTCATGCGTACCCACAGCACCGATCCCTCCGTTTTCAAGCACAACGATTCTGTGAGCCCTGCGGACCGAAGCAATACGCTGTGCGATAATGATTTTTGTACTATCGGGACTTGTCCCGTTCAATGCTTGGTATAGATCTGCCTCTGTCTTTAGATCAAGCGCACTTGTGGAATCATCAAGTATCAGTATCTCCGCCCCCTTAAGAATAGCTCGGGAAATAGAAATACGCTGTTTTTGACCGCCCGATAGACTCATACCACGCTCGGCAACCGCCGTCCCGTAGCCGTCCGCCATTTTGCCGATAAATTCATCTGCTTGAGCTGCACCTGCGGCAGCACAAATCGCTTTTTCGTCTGCGAGAGGGTTCCCCCATGCGATGTTTTCAGCAATGGTCTCGCTGAACAGCTCACTCTTTTGCAGCGCAATGGCAATTTTGTCACGCAAGGCGGTCCGGTTGTACTCACGCACATCTACACCGTCTACCAGTACCGCACCGTCGTTAACATCATAAAAACGAGGAATGAGATTGACAAGCGTAGTTTTTCCGCATCCGGTAGCGCCCATAATGGCAACCGTTTCTCCGGGATGAACGGTCAAGCTTATGTGAGAGAGAACATTTTTGTTTGTTCCGGGGTAAGCAAAGGAAACATCACGGAATTCGATCTGTCCGCATATCTCGGTATTTCCGTCAAACGTGCCGTCCTTGAGCTCAGGCTCGCTGTCAAGTATCTCTTTGACTCGTTTCCATGAAGCAATACCGCGCGAAATATTTTGAAACAGCATGACAAGCATTAAGATGCCGTTGAGCAGTTGTGATGTATAGGTGATAGCCGCCATGATATTTCCGGGAGTCGTCCCAATGCCTGCCTCGATTTGATAAGAGCCTGACATGAGTAACAGCACAACTACCACATTCATGAGAATGTTCATCACGGGGTTCATGAAAGCAAAGATCACAAGGACCTGAAGCTGAGCTTTGATAAGCTCGCCGTTGGCTTTCCCAAAACGAGCCTTTTCGTATATCTCACGCACGCACGCTTTGATCATACGAATGCCCGATATATCCTCCTGCATAATGGCGTTGATCCGATCCAAATGCGCCTGCAGCTTGGAAAAGAGCGGGTTTGCTTTCGAGAGGCAAAATGCAAGGCAACCAACAATCAAAGGAAAGGCGCACAATACGATGAGACCAAACTGACGGTTGAGACGAAACATGAAGAAAATACTTCCGAACATCAGCATAGAAGTTCGTATCATACCTCGCACAAACTGCGAGACAAAATTTTGCACCTGTGTAATATCGTTGGTCACTCTTGTTACCAATGAACCTGTTCCGAAATGATCGACCTGCGGAAATGAAAAAGTCATAATATTGCCGAAGCAGTCCTTCCGCATTTCGTTTCCGATGTTCTGTCCCGACATATGAACAAATACATTGTTAAGCGACCCGCAAAGACCGCCGAACAATACAAGTCCGATCATAATAATACCGAGACGCCATATCAGATCAAGGTCTCCGACACCGTCGGTTTTTATGCCGAGCACACCTTCATCCACGATTTTACTCATGATTTCGGGTTGTATCAAATCCACCATGACCTCACCGATCATAAACAGAGCGGCAATGATGGCAAAATGTAAATATCGTTTAATATATTTCTACATCTGTATCACTCTTTCTAACGGCGCTCTGCATGGTGTTCGGCTCCATGATGACCGTGATGAGCATGTTCTGCGGATCTATCGCCGTAACGGTGCCGCCAGTCGTGATTGACCTTTTCAAGCAACATCAACAGATCGGCTTTATCCTCTTCGGATAAACAGGAAAACATTTCGGTATGACGCTGTTTTCTTTGTTCGGCGGCTTCTTTTGCTTTTTCTTTGCCGGCTTCCGTAAGCTTGATATCGGAAGTGCGACGGTCTTGCTCACTCATGGTGCGCGTAACAAGACCTGCACTCTCCAGCTTGCCTATCACTTCGCTTGCAGAACCGGGTTGAACGCCAAGACGCTCTGTGAGTTCTCTTTGGGTAATGGTTTCAGCTTGGTTTATAATGATAAGAATACGACTCTGACTTCCTTTTCCCTCTGCAAGAGCATGGATGACCTGTCCCATATCACGAATATTCCAAATCAGCTTGTTGTCCCGATCCAGTGTATGATATTTCTTTTTGTGTTCTGATGGCTTTTTGCCATCACGCTCGCCGTCCGGTTTACGAGTGCGAGGAGGAATCACTCCTGACTTTGCATACTCGGCGCCTCTTTCACAGTGCGGATGATCCAAATAACAATGGCGACCGCAACAAGGACATAAATGCTTGAGCATAAAAACCTCCAAATATATTTAGGTACCTTGACAATTTATCATTCAAGAGACAAGTTGTCAAGGTACCTTTACAAATTACATGAAGGTTCACTGGATTTTTGAAAGCAAGGCATTTAAGGCAAGCTTATTAAAATATCCAAAAAAGGCAGGCAGTGCCCGCACTCACCCTCCCGCCTATTGTATCTTTGGACTTTCTTTAACTCAACCAAACGGCGGGGCGTAATTACCCATTTTCCTATGCAACCAAAAATCAGCGGCAAGCTCATTCAATTCTTGCCGCTGATTTCTCAGTTAACATCCCAATTCCGGCTACTGCTTTGCAGCTCTGCCATATGGATATATTATTTCGTTTTTCATATACAACACGGTTGGCGCTCATTGATTTTTAAACCGATTTCAAAAAATCAGCCACCTGTTTTCTGTTCTTCAGCACAACCAATTCTACGTTGGGATGTTCAGCTATCGTTTGATAGAAATATGCTCTGCAGTTCTTATTAAAGCGTAGGGTGCTGAATATAAACCGCCATGAACGCATATCGAATTTTTCAATGCACTCACCGCCCATATCAGGACGACTTTTACCTCGGTTTTGAAAAAGCCTTTGTATCGTTCCGAAAAAGCAACGAATTCCCGAAAAATCGAGATAGATGACCGTGTCACAATATGATAGTCTCATAGGCAAAGTACGCTTCATATTACCGTCAAGTATCCATTCGGTCTTTTTAAGCTCCGCCGAAAGCAATTCTACAAATTCGCTCCGTTCTCTCGGTTGCCAATTACCTGTCCAATAAAGCGTATCAAGATGAACGAGTGGCAGAGATGTTTTCTCGGCAAGCTTGCGCGACATGGTTGTTTTACCGCTGCCGTTGCCGCCAATGATCAAAACACGTTTCATTTTCCCTCCGCAGATCAAGCATTCGTCTTTCATTGATTTCTCCTCTCATCTCCTACTGCAATTTATTATAGCACAAAAAACCGCATTCTTTCAACCGTTGCAACAGGTTATATATGAAAACATCTGTGCATTTTGAGAGTGAGATTAGTTTCAGCCGTCCCTCTTTTCTACCTTTTTATATTTTCGTATATTTGTACTTATTTGATATCATAACGGCGCCGAACATACGTCAAAGAAGGCTTGTATTTTATGATTTTTATGGTATAATGAATGCATAAAAATGTGTTTTGGCACGATACCGACAATTAAAACGGTAAAGCATATTTATACTAAGCAAGGAAGACAAAACATGAAAGCAAAGAAAGCCGACAATATTTACTATCTCAGAGTTGACCGCGGGGAGTACGTGATAGACTCGATAAAAAAGATATGCCTAATGTATGATATAAAAACTGCGTCGATTTCCGGTATAGGCGCTACAGATAAATTTCGGTGCGGAGTATATAATGTAAATACAAAGCAATATAGCGAGACAGAATTTTGCGGTGTATATGAGATACTTTCCCTTTGCGGCAATATAACTCGGTTTGACGGAGAGCCGTATATCCACGCTCATATATGTGCGAGTGACGAAAACGGTGTGGTGGTCGGAGGACACTTGAAGGAAGCACGGATAAGTGCCACCTGTGAGATGATCATTACAGCCGCAAACACAAGCATAGGCAGAATACCTGATAAAGCTACAGGCTTGAATATTCTTGATTTATAATGTACTACACCTATATAATTGAATGTGAGGACTCTTCCCTATACACCGGAGTAGCAAAGGATGTCAGCCACAGAATGCTCGTACATTCAAAAAAAATCAAACAGAGCGCCAAATACACACGTTCTCACACCATAAAAAGCTTGCGCGCAGTATGGGAGTCCGAGAACAGATCAAGCGCACAAAAGCTCGAATACCGCATAAAACAGCTCACGAGAGCCCAAAAACTGCAGCTCATCTCAGACAACAGTTACTTTGAACGTTTTTTCTTAGATGCTGATGCGGATGCATACAAGAGAATTTCTCTATAATCGACAAAAGGCACCGTCCACTCGGACGGTGCCTTTTATGTACTGACTCAGATAATGTTTGCGTATTTTGCAGGAAGCTCCTCAGCAGGAAGCGATGCAGAGATAACACAGTTAAAGCCTGCCTTTTCAGCAAGAGCTGTTATCTCGTCAACAAGCGCAAAGAAAGCTTCTTTATCCGCTTTGCATATCTTCATTGTATTATCAATAAAAAGATCGGTAAGGTCATGGTCTGCCGCAACAAGACCTGCAACAAATCCGTAAAGTGCCTGACCGTCCTCGATGCCGTACTGTTCGGTATCAACAAGGCGTGCCTTGTAGTTTATATCGTAAATGAGCTTGTTGCCCTTTTCGATGCATACTACGTTGCCTTTAGAGCTTTCAAGCGCCGAACCTACCATCTCAATAAGCTTTTTTGTCTTACCGGTACCTTTAACGCCAACTAAAAGTTTAACCATAAAAATCTCCATCTCTCGGCGACCTATGTACTTGTGCTGCACGAATGAAGCAGTCACCGTTGCATTCATCCGCAAGCAAGCTTAAAACTTGCTTTATGTTTACATTGTACTACAAAATGCAAATTATAGCAATAGTAAATTTAACTTTTTAGCGAAATTTTTTATTTCATACGCTGCTCAAGAGCTTTTTTCTCTTCTTCATAACCTGCTTTACCGAGAAGAGCGAACATATTTTTCTTATATTCCTCAACTCCGGGCTGGTTAAAGGGATTTACACCGAGAGTGTAGCCCGAAACAGCGCAAGCAAGCTCAAAGAAGTAAACGAGATAACCGAAGGAATATGCGCTTCTGTCATCAAGCTCCAAAACAACATTCGGCACCTGACCGTCTGTATGAGCAAAAAGAGTACCGAGCATTGCTGTAGAGCAAACATTGCTGACAGTCTTGCCTACGAGGAAGTTGAGTCCGTCTACATTTGCTTCATCATAAGGAATGTCGAGCTTGGTTCCTGCATCCTTTATGTCAATGACAGTCTCAAAGAGCTGTCTCTGACCTTCCTGAATATACTGACCGAGCGAATGAAGGTCTGTTGAGAAGATAACAGATGAAGGATATATACCCTTTCCGTCCTTGCCCTCTGACTCACCGTAGAGCTGCTTCCACCACTCGCAAAGCATCTGTGCGCAAGGCTCGTATGCCGCAAGTATCTCAATATTCTTGCCCTTGTTGAGAAGGATGTTTCTGATAGCTGCGTATTTTGTGCAGTCATTGTCATCCGAGTTGAGATATTCGTTTCTTGAATCAAGAGCACCCTTCATCATAGCATCAACATCAATGCCTGCTACAGCGATAGGAAGAAGTCCTACAGCGGTAAGAACGCTGTATCTGCCTCCTACGTCATCCGGTACTACGAATGTCTCATAGCCGCTTTCATCCGAGAATTTCTTGAGTGTGCCTCTTGCCTTGTCCGTTGTAACGAAAATTCTCTCGCGGGCACCGTCCTTGCCGTATTTCTTTTCAAGAAGCTCTCTGAAAAATCTGAAAGCAACGGCAGGCTCTGTTGTTGTTCCCGACTTTGATATAACATTGATAGCGAAATCTGTAGACTCGCATATTTCAAGAAGCTCCTTGAGAGCCGAGGCGCTTATGCTGTTACCCGAAAAATAGATATCGGGAGTATCTTTTTTGAGATTGTTGTAAATCGGGCTCTTTATAAATTCGATAGCAGCACGGGCACCCAGATATGAGCCTCCGATACCGATAACTACAAATACCTTTGCGATTTTCTTTATCTTTTCGGCTGCAACCTTTATTCTTGCGAACTCTTCCTTATCGTAGTTCTCGGGAAGATCTACCCAACCGAGAAAATCGTTTCCTGCGCCGCTTCTGTCACGAACGGTATTGATCGCTTTTTTAACATCGGCATCAATTTTCTGATAATCGGCTTCTGTAACAAAGCCCTTCAAAAACTTGTCATTTAATTTAATAGCCATTTGTTTTTTTCCTCTTTATGCAAGTATATTTTTTATATCAAGAATGAAATTTATTCCATTTAATTTTACTATAACTACAGATATTTTTCAAGTCTTATTTATTAAATTATTGTTGCAAATTTCACCAAAATTCTCAAAAAAACGTCACCGAAAGATATCTTATCTACTGAATTTGTCGTTGTAATGTCGCATTCACCGATTATTTCAGAGTCAAGCGTGAACACGACCTTTCCCACACACTCACCGCTTTTTACGGGTGCGGCGTACTGCTCTTTAAGTTCTATGCTTTTCTGCACATCCGAGATCTTTCCCTTGTCAAGAACACAGGAAAAGCTGCCGCTGACAAGGGACGTGCTCTCACTCACTCCTCCGACTACCTTTACTTCACCAAGGCTTTCGGAATTATAAGTGTACACCCCGTAATTTGCAAAGCCGAAGTCAAGAAGCTTTTTTGCTTCTGCATTTCTGATATCCCTTGTCGGCGAACCCATGATAACGCATATAAGCTGCATACCGTCTCTTTTTGCGGTTGCGCTGATACAGAATTTTGCCTTTGAAGTCGAGCCTGTTTTTAGTCCGTTTGCTCCTTCGTAAAATCTGATAAGTCTGTTTGTATTTGAAAGTGTAAAAGCACCGCCTCTGATCGTGTCCTGCCATATACTCGTATAATCGAGAATTTTCTCGTGCTTTAACAGCTCTGCCGACATAATTGCTATATCTCTTGCGGATGTAAGATGATCTGTCACCGTATCGTCAAGTCCGTTTGTATTTTGAAAATGAGTGTTTTTCATGCCGAGCGCTGCCGCTTTTTCATTCATCATGGAGACAAACGATGCTTCGCTCCCCGCTATATGCTCAGCCAATGCTACCGCCGCATCGTTTGCACTTGAAACGACAACGCTTTTTATCATATCCTCGACGCTCATCTGCTCTCCAGGCTCAAGGTATACCTGACTGCCTCCCATTGATGCCGCATACTCGGATACGGTCACGGGATCTGACATTGAAATTTTCCCGCCGTCTACAGCTTCCATGCAAAGCAGAAGTGTCATTATTTTCGTAACGGAAGCCGGAGGCAGCGCCTCATCCGCATTCTGCTCAAAAAGTACCATGCCGCTCGTTGCTTCTATAAGAATAGCCGACGCCGCATCAACCTTATCGGCATATTCCGCCGCCTGTGTCTTTGCAGGCAAAAGCGGGAACAAAAACAGAACCGCCAAAACCGCTGACAGAATTTTTTGCATCCTGTGCTTTACTAACCAATAAAAAATTTTTTTCATAAAAAGCCGCTCCTAATTATTTTTCTGCTATAGGATTTATACGGCAAAAAGAAAAAATATAGAACAAAATGCCGAGATGAATTTCCCGGCATTTCAGTATATTGTTGTTTTAAAGGATTATATCGGCAACGAGCATATTGTGGTCGGAGTATTCGCTCTCCGAGAGAAAAACATTTTCAAATCTCATATTATTCGATATTACAATATTGTCTATGCAGCCGCCCGTCTTGAACGTGGTGATAGAGCGATCGGGGCAGTTTGCGCATTTAATATTATTTATCGGCGAAAATTCGTCGAACGAGTCAATATTAAAGTCGCCCGTCAGAATAAATCTTTCCTCTTTTTTCAAAAGCAAGGATATAAACTGAAACTGCTCTTCTCTGACATTTTTCTCAAGACTGAGATGTGTGTTGTAGAAAGAAATATTTCCCTGCTCGGTCTCGAGCACGAGCTGTACTATGACTCTCTGCTCTCCGGTCGAAGGCAAAAGATATTTTTGCATACTTACAAGCGGGTAGGAGTAAAGCGCCCCTATACCGTAGTCGCCGCCGTCATAGTCGATGGTCTTTGCAAAAACCGCAGAGGGGTAAGCGCATATCTTGTTTATCTCGCTCAGAGTATTTTTGCCCTTGCTTCTGTGAACACCTATATCAAGCTCCTGCAAACCTACAAAATCCGCACCGATACCTTTTATTTCATTGGCAATTCCGACAAGACTCTTTGCTCCGTCGGTATTATGTACATTATATGTTGCTATTCTAAGTTTCATTTGTTCTCCCGCCGATCATGCCTTTTACAGCCGTGTTTTTGTGCAAATGCAGGTTTCATATATTACACACACTCATATATTTTATCAGATTAAAATTGCAATTTCAATAGAAAACTTTGTAAATGTAAATTTTTTTGTATGTGAAAATTATTTTCTCTTATTTTGATTGAAACACAATTATTTATATGCTATAATATCAAAATAAAGAATATCATCCAGAGGTAAATCATGTCAACAAAATATTCATTTATAGGAGTAGGTAATATTGCAAAAGCGTTCATATCAGCTATGGCTTCTCTTGAAGGAAAGCTGAAGGCTGAGCACGGCGATATATATCTTTATGATAAAAATTCGAGCCAAACGGACTCTTTCGCAAAGGATGGATACAATATATGCGGCAGCATCAGAGAATGTGTTCAGGCTTCCGATTTCATCTTTTTGTGTGTAAAGCCGCAAAACTACAGAGAGGTGCTTGAAGAGATAAAAGAAACGGCTCCCGACACGGACAGCAAAACCTTCGTTTCTGTAGCCGCCGGCATATCTACCGAGCAAATATGCAAGTGCCTTGGACGTGACTGTGCAGTTATCAGAACTATGCCAAACACGCCGATGACTATAGGATGCGGAGTTTGTGCCGTATGCCGCAACGACTATGTAGATACAAAAAAATTCGAAAGAATATGCCGTATCTTCTCGGCAAAGGCGGAATTGCTCGTACTTGACGAATCACAGATGAATGCGATCATCGGCATCACGGGCTCATCTCCCGCTTATGTATATAAATTTATTGATGCTCTGTACGATTCGGCAATTTCAGAGGGTCTGGATGACCCGAAAATGCTCGAAGCTATCTGCAAGGTCTTTATAGGCTCGGCGCAGATGGTACTGAGCTTGGATACGGATATAAAGCAACTGATAAAAGCCGTAAAATCTCCCAACGGCACTACGGAAAAAGCACTCGATGTTTTTGAGGCTGAGGATTTTGACGGTATGGTCATGCGTGCCGTAAAGGCGTGCAACAAAAGAGCGGACACCCTCGGGGACGAGATGTAATATTATCCCCTTCATCGCCATAAGATGTAACAAAACATTATGGCGGTGAAAAAATGACAGAAACATACAATGCTAAAGCTCAAAAAAACAGTGTGTCGGTTTTTTCCGACATTCCCATATCTGCATCGCTTACTATCAGATATGCACTGTTTTACGTAATTTTCTTCACACTCGGACTTATCGGTTATTACGTCGTCAAGCTCCCCTTCTCGGATACGCTCAACGGCTATATAACATCCTATTTCTCATATTCGTTCGAGCTTGATAAAAGCATCAGCGACAATATTGCAAAGCTCATTTGCGTCTCATACTCGGATATAAGAACGCTTTTCCTTATTTTTGTCGGCGGATTTACCATGTTTTCTTCTGCCGCTATATACGGTCTGCTTTTTTATCATGCGCTCTCGCTCGGCTTCTCGGCTCTCTATCTTGTAAATTCCATGAGCGCAGGGTTGCTGTCCGGGGTAAGCTTTATCAATCTTGTATTCTTTCTGTTTTCAAATGCAGCGGTATGTGCCGTTATAATAATCTTTTCATCGAAAACACGGATATTCAACGATGAATTTAAAAGACTCGGCGGCAGAAAAAAGCTCATTGTAAAATCAAAGGCGCTTTATTTGCAGATATTCACCCTTTTTGCCGTTTGCGGCGCGGTGCTCTTTGTAAATATAATAAGATTTTTGATAAATTCGTTTATTACGAAAGGATAGTTGTTGTGAGCAATAACAAAAAAAACAAAAGATTTTCATTATTCAACTTTAACAAAGACGGAAAAGGCGTAAAAAAAGAAGAGGCGGATCTGCCGCTTACTTTTCTGAATTTTTTTAAGATCTTTCCAAGGCATTTTTCAAAAATACTTTCGGTAAATATTGCGATGGTGCTCGGCAATTTCCCGATATTCTTCATTTTGCCCGTGCTTGCAGGATATTTTCATAACACATCTATTTCTCCCGCAGATATCAGATATCCGATAATCGGCGGTATACTTCCCTTTTTGGAGGATAAAATTCCTCTCACTCCTCTGCTCAGCACCGTTGGAATGTTTGAAACGATATCGGCATGGACTGTCATGGATTACGTAATTCTCGGATTGTCGGCACTTGCAATCTTCACCTTTGGACCCGTATGCGCCGGCACGACATATATTATACGTAATCTGCTCAAGGGCGAACCTGTCTTTATGTGGGACGATATGAAATACTCAATAAAGAGAAACCTTCGCCAGAGCATTATATACGGAATCATTGACATAGCACTTACGGCTATGCTCGTCTACGACATTTATTTCTTTTATATAAGAGCGGGGCTGAGCTTTGCAAACAGTATGTTCTTCTATGTCAGCCTTGTATCATTTGTTATATATATGTTCATGCGCTATTATGTTTATCTGATGATGGTCACCTTCGATCTGAGTCTGTTCAAGCTCTTTAAAAATGCTATGATCTTTTCCTTCCTCGGTTTTAAGAGAAATATCATGGCTATGCTCGGCATTACACTTGTTGCCGCATTAAACGTTCTGATTTTCAGCTTTGCTCCCTTGATGGCACTCGGAATTGCGCTTCCGCTTGTCGCCACAACGGCAATATGCACCTACATTGCCGCATACGCCGCATGGCCGAAGATAAAACAGATCATGATAGACCCCTACTACAAGGACGAGGATGTTTCCTATGACGGCCCGACTGAGCCTATAATGAGAGACGTACTGTAAAATGCGGGCACTCTGCCCGTCCCCATCCTCCCTCCTACCGTTGTTTTTCTATTGCGCAAGAAATTCAAAACGGCGAGTGAGGGTCCGTGCAATTTCCTATGCGATAAACAATAATTGACGGTGATGCTATCCGCGGGGATAGCGTCACCGTCATTTTTTCAGCTATCAATCAAATTTGATATCGTGACAAATTCATATCCTTTATCAATAAGAGTGGGAATTATCATATCCAGAGCTTGGGCAGTATTGCTTTTTCGCGAAATATAGTCGTGCATCAGTATTATATCACCGCATTTAACGTTTTTTACAACCGAGCTGTAAATAGCCTCAGCGCTCTTTCCCTGCCAATCATAGGTATCTACACGCCACAGTATCACATCATATCCTTGTCCGAGCATAGAGCTTGCAATAGTGTCGTCGAGATATCCCTCGGGAGGTCGGAACAGCGTCGTTTTGCTGCCTGTGATATTCTTGATAATATCCTCGCATTTTTTCACGCTTTGCAAAATTCTCTCACCCGAGAGCTTATAAATGCTCTTGTGGTCATAGGTGTGATTTCCTATTTCATGCCCCATCTCGCTTATTTTTTTTACAATGTCAGGGTTTTGCTCTGCGTTTTCGCCTATTATAAAAAATGTTGCTTTTATACCGTATTTATCTAACACTTCGAGAATCTTCTCGGTCTTCTCCGGATGCGGCCCGTCATCAAAGGTGAGAGCTATCGTTTTTTGGTTGGTCCTTTTGTGAACGTAAATGTTATCTTTGTTTTCGGGATAATATTTAGCCTGTGCGGGAGACGCAAGCGAGGACAAAGCGATCGCAAAGACAAAAATAAACACACAGCTACGGAAGCTTATCAAGTGTCTCAAATCTGTATCCCTGCGCTTTCCATTCTTTTATCAAATCTGCCATTATTTGAGCGTTTGTCGCAGATGTCGGGTGAAGCAATATAATGGCGCCGTTGTGAGTCGAGTCAAGTATTTTCTTTTTTGCTTGTTCTGCGGACATTTGGTTTTTATTATCCCAATCGGCATACGCAAAGCTCCAAAAAACCGTTTTATAACCAAGCTCGGTCGCATGCAAAAGATTAAGCTCCGAAAATCTGCCTTCGGGTGGACGGTATATTTTTGACATTTTGTAGCCCGTAGCTTTTTCGTAAAGCTCCTCAAGCGCTGTCAGCTCCTTTGAAAGAGTCTCTTTTTCGGTCACTCTCGACATGTCTTTGTGCTTCATGGTGTGATTGCAGATTGTATGCCCTTCATCCGCCATCCTTTTTACAAGGTCGGTATTTCTGTTGATGAGATTTTCAAGAATAAAAAATGAACCCTTTACCCCTTCGCCCTTCATAGCGTCAAGGATTTTTTCGATGTTTCCGTTTTCATACCCTGCATCAAAGGTCAGATACAGCACCTTGTCACTGTTATCCGATGAATGTGTTTTGTCAACATATGCGCAGTTGTATTTTTCTATAAATGACAGTCTCGGATCAAGCGAGGGCTGGGTATGGTCCTTCGTTTTTTTAAAAAACCACGCAGTTGCGCCGTTTAACTGCTCATTTGCAAAAACCGAAAAGGAAAAAGCGGATATTGATAAAAGACAAACAAGAATGAATGCCGTAAATTTTATTTTTTTATTCATAACAAAATTCCTCCCTTTATATTTTTTCCGCAGATGTCCGCATTGACGCAATGAAAAAAATATAAAAAGAGGAACGATTATTATTTAAAATTAAAAAAATGTATTTTAAACATCTTTTTTTGCCGTCTCAAGGAAAGCCAAAACATCATATATTCCTGCTGCCGCTTTTACCTTGATGTTCTTGTTGCTCATACCGACATTGTTTCTCTGAGGAATGATAACAGTCTCAAAGCCAAGCCTGCCCGCCTCGCTTACTCTCTGCTCGGCATACGAAACCATACGGCACTCACCCGACAGACCTATCTCACCGAAAACAACCGTCTTATCGTTTATCGGTCTGTCGCTGATAGAAGATATAAGCGCCATGCACAGTGCCAGATCTGCCGCAGGCTCATCAAGGCGCAAGCCGCCCGTAACATTTATGTATACATCGTTTTGCGAAAATTTCATCCCCAGCCTTTTCTCAAGCACGGCGAGGAGCAGATTTAGCCTATTATAGTCAATACCGTTGGAGTTTCTTCTCGGAGCGGCAAATACGGTCGGAGTTACAAGTGCCTGTATCTCAGCTATCAGAGGCCTCGTTCCCTCCATGACACACACGGCACAGCTCCCTGATACTCCCAAGGGTCTGTCTGACATGAGCGTTTTCGATGGGTTTTCAACCTCACACAGCCCCTTGTCCGTCATCTCAAAAACACCGATCTCGTTCGTTGAGCCGTATCTGTTTTTTATCGCACGGATGATCCTGTACTGCTGTGAACGTTCACCCTCAAAGTATAACACCGCATCGACCATGTGCTCGAGTATTTTAGGCCCTGATATGCCGCCGTCCTTTGTAACGTGTCCAACCAAAATTACTGAAATACCCTCGTTTTTCGCCTTTGAAATAAAGGACATCGCACATTCACGCACCTGAGCAATACTGCCGGGGGCGGAATTGAGCTTATCTGAAAAAAGCGTCTGCACAGAATCAACTATCAGTATCTGCGGCTTTATGCTGTCACATTCGGACATGATGCGCTCAACGT
This sequence comes from Eubacteriales bacterium, assembly GCA_045120955.1. Classification (GTDB taxonomy): domain Bacteria; phylum Bacillota; class Clostridia; order Oscillospirales; family CAG-272; genus JAZMZS01. Next base: position 19,079 of record JBGVFH010000075.1, read on the forward strand.
CCGTCTCTGTATAAAAATACAGGTTTTCACTTTGAACGTTCAGCCTCTGCGCCCTGAGTTTAAGCTGTCCAAGCGATTCCTCGCCCGAAACATAAAGCACATTTTTTGTCTCGCCGACAGCGGCGGATGCCTGCATCAAAATAGTGGATTTGCCTATTCCGGGCTCGCCCGACAAAAGTATTACCGAGCCTTCTACAATTCCTCCTCCGAGCACCCTGTCAAGCTCTCCGTAACCGGTAACGGAGCGCATATATTCGGGCACGGAGATCTCTCCTACCTTTACCGCTCTCAAGCCGGTGCTGACCGAGCGTCTCGTGCTCTTGCCTTCCTTGCCCTTCCCCTCATCAAGTGCCTCCTCCTGCATTGAATTCCAGCTTCCGCAGGACGGACACTTACCGAGCCACTTCGGGCTTTTATATTCACATTCAGAACAAATATAAACACTTTTTACCGCCATAGCTACGCTCCGACAACAACTTTATTACAACGGTATTCTACCACACATAAAGCTTTTTTTCAAGTGCTTTGTATTTTCAGCTGATATTTTCTATTATTGCCGAACAGATAAGCCAGCACAGCTTTGTTCTGTATTCCTCATCGGTAAGATTTTTACAATCATCGGCATTTGAAAGAAAACCGCACTCCACGAGTACCGCAGGACACTTCAATCTGTCAAGCAGATATATCGAGGAAGTAGCTTTTTTTATTTTTCGGTTATTGTCTGTCTGAAGCTGTGACACTACAGAGCTTTGAATAGAATACGCAAGCTCCTTGCTGCACTCGTCGTTGGGTGAGTAATACACCTGCAGTCCCTTATACTGAGACTCGGGAAACTTGTTCATATGAACGCTTACAAACACAGCGTTTTCGTACTCCGATGCTATCAGGTACCTGTTTTTTAGGTCGTATATCTTTCTCTGTCCTTTTATGTTTTGCTGTTCTGTATATAAAAGCTTATCTTCCTCTCGAGTCAAGACAACATCAATATTATGTACTTTAAGTATATCTCTTATTTGCTCACACATAAGCAAATTCAGCTCTTTTTCAAGTATTCCGTCCTCGCTCACAGCACCCGCATCCTCCCCGCCGTGTCCTGCGTCGAGTATGACTGTGACGCTTTTTTTGACGGTATCAGTGCTTGCAGACACAGAATTTACATTCCAATCTGACGTGTTTATCATATTTTTGGAAAATGCAAGCGAGAAAATAAAAAGTACCAATGATGCACAGACAAAATACATAACAAAATCATATTTACTTTTACGTATAATTCTTTTCATAAAAACACCTCGTCACAACACTATATGACGAGGTGAAAAGCTTTTATGTATATATTTTATGAATCTGATTTTTTGACTGTAAAGAGTTTTTTATCGTTTGCACCCATATAATATCCAAGTCCTACCGACAAAACGGAGGGGATCGTAGCAAAAAGATAGAACAAAGGCTGGAAGATAGAATCGGGAACGATATACGTTACCCCTTCGATGACCTGATTTGGTGAAAAATACGTGTTGATACCCATGTACATAGCGCTGATGGTTCTCTGAATGTACCATGTGATAACATATATGTTTCCGAAAAGCTCCAAAGCAGAGCCGAAAAGCAGACAGACGAGCATGATAAGCACAAACACATAGTTTACGGAGTTTGACAAAAGTGAAAAATACACGCCCTTTGCGGGGGTATATTTCATCCTTCCGTTCGTAATTCTCGGTCTGTCCTTTGCGCCGAGCTCCCATCCCTCAGAATACAAAAGACAATTATAAAAAATTGCAGAAAAAATGCTCGATATAAGAAAAAGCGTGCTGTTGGAATTTGTCGCAAAGCTGAGTACAAGCCCAAAAACTGCAATTCCTATCTGAGTGAAAAACAGTTTTACTATTTCATACGAATGCTCTTTTATAAACCGAAACATATATATCCTCCGATCAAGGCTGACTGTGTTGAAGCTGCTTAAAAGCAACAAGATGCTGTCTTAGGTATTATAATATTACCTATTACATTCAAAATCAAGCAAAAAACGAGAAAATTAACATTATATTAACTTATTTGAGAAAAAATTTTGTATAATTAAAAGTGTATTTTAAATTACGGAGGCTGCTTTTTTATGAATACATACGCAAGCAAGCAAGCGGATATACTTTCAAAAATGCCGCAATCGGTAAAAGAGTTTGCAATATACAAGACTGCCATCGAAAACTGCTCGCCGAAAACGGTTGAAGAATACATACTTGATCTTCGTACCTTTTTCAGATATATCATGTCGCAGAGAGAGGGCGTCATACTTGACAGCGAGGAGTTTTATGAGCTTGACATATCAAAAGCTGATATTGACTTTGTAAAAAGCATAAAAACCGACGAGATATATGAGTTTCTTTTATACGTCGGACAGTACAGAAACAACTCTTGGAGCGCAAAATCAAGAAAGCTCTCGGCACTAAAGTCGTACTTTAAATTCATGACGGTAAAAAAGCACTGCCTTGAGGACAATCCCGTAATAAATATTGAAGCTCCCAAAAAGAAAAAAAGCCTCCCAAAATACCTGAATTTGGAGGAGAGCAAAGGCTTGCTCGAAGCTGTAAAAAACGACAAGGACAGTAAAACCAAAGAAAGAGATTATGCCATAATAACTCTCTTTCTCAACTGCGGTATGCGACTGAGCGAGCTTGTGGGAATAAACCTCACGGACATAGATTCTCAAATGCGTTGTCTCAAGGTCACGGGAAAAGGCGCAAAAGAAAGAATAATATACTTAAATGATGCTTGCAAAAGTGCTATTGTCGAATACCTGAACACCCGAACACCTCAGACAAAAAACAGCTCCTCTGCCCCGCTCTTTTTATCGGCGAGAGAGCAAAGGATAAGCCCGAAGACCGTTCAGTATACCGTCAATAAGTATCTGAAGCTCGCAGGGCTTGAATACAAGGGTTTTTCCACTCACAAGCTGCGCCACACAGCCGCAACGCTCATGTATCAGAGCGGCAATGTAGATGTAAGGGTGCTAAAGGACATTTTAGGTCATGAGCAGCTTAATACAACTCAGATATACACACACATAAGCGATGCGAGCATGGAAAGCGCCATGTACGCAAATCCGCTTTCAAGCATAAAAGCACCTGCCGCCGACACGGAAAAAAATCTAAAGAAAAACGAAGATTGACCCGCCGTCAAAAACATTTTTGTTTCAATTTCCACACTTTCTCATATACTTGACAGTAAGAGCATATACATTATAGTTTGTATGTGAGGTGCTGAAATTGAAAAAACACAGACACAAAGTCCGAAAAAGCAGAAAAAAACGCATTATTAAGGATGCCGCATTTATTTTAGCTGTATTTATTGCATTTATTTTTATTTATTCGTATCAGATCTTCCCCGCACTGTCCGTTGCGGCAACAAGCTATCTCAATAACAGAGTATACGAGCAGGTAAACAGCTCGGTGCTTGCATATCTTCAAAACAATCCGCACGAGAGCTTTATTGAGATTACATATTCGACTGACGGCAAGGTATCCTCTGTACAGGCGATGGTAAATGAAATAAACCTTACAAGAGCGAACGTTTCAAAAGAACTGCTGACACAGCTAAGATACGGTGACATATCAGAGGTAAAGCTGCCGCTCGGATGTCTTTTCGGCAATGATCTTGCTTACGCAAAAGGTCCGCTTTTATCCTTTAATACACTCTCAAGCGAAAGATTTGTCTGCAAGGTGGAAAGTGAATTTTCCGAAAACGGAATAAACCAGACCATACATAGACTGTATCTGGTTTTTTCGGTCGAACTTGTCGTAAGCTTTCCGCTCAAAAACATCAAGGTGCCCATCCAATGCAAATACCTGCTCTCAGAAGTAGTCATAGTCGGCGATGTTCCGAGTGCATATACGAAAATCAATAGATTTTTCGATGATCTGAGCGAGTCGGAAATTGACGATATATACGACTTTGGGGCGATCGAATAAGATATTTATTGCTTATAATATCTTGATTTATACGAGTTATTGTGGTATCATATAATAGATATTGTTTTTATAAGAGAGGTTGTCAAAATGAGCAATGACAATGTAGCGTTCCGCTCCTCATTTCGCGGATATAACAAAAAAGATGTGTACAAATATCTTGAAACTCTCAATCGGGACATAGCAGAAAAAAACACGGAGCTCGAGATGGAGCTTTCCGGTCTGAAGGATAAAAACGCCAAGCTGATCGCAGAATGTACATATGCAAGCAATGAGCTTGAACAGCTCAAAGCGCAGCAAAGAGATGAAACGGAAAAGCTCAGATGCGAAATAAGCAAAAAAGACGGGGAGATACTGCGCATAAATAACGATCTCGAGCAAAAAAACAGCGAGCTTGTGAAATTAAAGACGCTCTTAGAGCAAAAGGACAATGAGCTTTGCCGTTGCAATGAGAGCTTAGCGCAAAAAGAAGCCCTCATAGACGAGCTTGACAGCGCAACGGTGAAAATTTCGCTTGAGCTTGATGCTCTGGGTGAAGAGTACGCACAGCTGGTATCAAAATATGAACAGCTCTCATGTGCTTTAAAAGACATCGATTCTATCAAACGCAAGGCTCAAGCATATGACAAAATTTCAATGCGAGTTAAAGAATATTCAAGAACAAACGCAAGTATTGCCCAAGACGCCGTCAAGGATACTCCCGCCAATGAAGCGAAAGCCCCGAGTGAAGATATAAAAAGCGGTATCGACGATATACTAAACGGCTCTGCGGAGGAAATACTTTCCTACATACAAAGCACACAGGCACGCTTTAACTCTGCTATTCTTAGCGCTCAGAGCGAAACAGATGCACTCAAAGAACGCATAAACAGCGTCATAAAAACCTCTAAAGAAAAAATAATCTCTCAGATAAAAAATTCATAAAGTTCAACAGGCAAAGACATGATAAAGCTACAAGTAAGTGAAATAAAAGAAAAAGCTTCGCAGCTAAAAGCAGGCGATGAGGTGCTTCTCACAGGTACGATATACACAGCACGTGATGCAGCGCACAAACGTCTGATGGCTATTATAAAAGAACACGGACAATTACCTTTCCCAATAGATGCATCCGTAATATATTATGCAGGTCCCACACCGCCAAAGCATTCTCTTGCCGTAGGCTCCTGCGGTCCCACCACATCTTCACGCATGGATGTATATGCACCAAAGCTGTATGACATGGGAATGTATGCCACAATCGGAAAAGGCGGCAGAAATATTGACGTAAAAAATTCCATTATCAGAAACGGAGCTGTATATTTTTGTGCTTTGGGAGGTGCCGGTGCGCTCGCTTCAAAGGCAATAAAAAAATGTGATGTCATTGCCTTTGAAGAGCTTGGATGCGAGAGTGTAAAGAAACTTGAAATTGAAGATTTTCCCCTTTTTGTCGGTATAGACTGTCAAGGCAATTCGATTTTCAGCGAGGTGTAAAATGGTATCCGAAATCGGAGAAAAAATACGAAAACTCAGAAAGTCGAAAGGACTGACACAGGCTCAGCTTGCAGGCAATGCCATTACGAGAAATATGCTCAGCCTTATCGAAAACGGCAGTGCCTCTCCGTCCATTCAAACTCTTGAATACCTATCCGACCGCCTCGGTGTGTCTGCTGCATACTTCTTCATGCGAGATTACAGAGATACAGATCAAGCGTTGCAAAAAAAGAGAGACGAGATAAAGCTTCTTTACCAAAAAAAGGAGTATCTTTTGTGCATAGAGGCTATCGACGAATGTTACACAAGCAATCTCGAGGAAATACCGGATGAGTTTTTGCTGATCGCATCGGAGTCTGCTATGCAGCTCGGCAAGAAATACACGCTTAGGGGTGCGTTTGAAAGCGGCAGTATGTACCTGAGAAAAGCATACGAATACTCGCAAAAATGCCCATATTCTACTGAGTGGATAGATGCAAATATTTTTGTCTATGAAGCTATAATAGAAAACTCGGACTGCCCTGTTCAATCTCTTGACAAAGACTATTTTTTAAAAATACGCCGTTCCACAGGGTATGAGATGTACAACTATCTGTTTGCCATCAGTCTCATAGATGAAAAAAGAAGCGAGGATGCGGCGCAGTTTCTCAAATTTAATAAGATGATCGAGCCCGCTCACAAGGAACATATAAACGCAAAATTTATGATGCTTACGGAAAATAAGGATATAAAGCGTCAGGCACTCGAGACTTTATGTGCAATGATAAAAAAAGCACCGTCTTATCCTCTTGATGCTGTTACAAGATATTTGATACTGAAGGACATAGAATTTTGTGCAAGAGCGCTCGAAGATTTCGCTATGGCATATAAATATGCTACTATGCGGTTGAAGATCATCTCTGAAATGCGGGATTAATATAAAAAATCAAATTCTTCTTGAAAAACATAAAAAAATATGCTATTATAGCTTGTCAGAAAAAATACGGAGGAAACCATGGAAATCGGAATCAGCGGAAACGCACAGTTAACAGTAACAGATGAATATACAGCAAAAAGCGTGGGAAGCGGTCTGCTGCCCGTATTCTCTACCCCGTCAATGATCGCTTTGCTCGAAAAGGCGGCGTGCGAGTGTGTGTCCCCTTATCTTGAAGAAGGTACAAGTAGCGTAGGGACCTTGCTCAATATCAAGCACCTCAGCGCAACCCCTGTCGGAATGAACGTAACAGCTACCGCAACTCTTACACAGATAGACGGCAGACGACTTGTTTTTGATATAAAGGTACATGACGAGACATCACTCATAGGTGAAGGTACTCACGAGAGATTTATCATAAATTCCGAAAAATTTCTCGCAAAAACAAATGCCAAGTCTTCAAAGTAACAATATTTTTCAGTCAAGGGAGTGTCCTACACTTCCTTGACTGAAAAAAGGTTTTTCTGTCAATTTAATATGTATTTGCCCCCATAGTTAAATGGATATAATAAACCCCTCCTAAGCGTGAGATAGAGCTAACGCTTAGGAGTGTATAATCGTTGCATAAAACTGAATAAAGACTAATTGCCCCCGTAGTAAAGTGGATATTACAAGTCCCTCCTAAGGATTAGTCGTGGGTTCGATTCCCGCCGGGGG
>JBGVFH010000076.1:0-1642 GCA_045120955.1 Eubacteriales bacterium
CAACGCCTACCGTGGTTTTTACAGTCAGATCGCCCTTGCAAAGCGTAGCTATCCTGCTGCGAACGTTTTCAAGACCGACGTGCGTATCGACGTTCTCGGTATCAAATCCAACACCGTCATCAATTATCACGATAACGTATTGTGTCTCCTCCTCGTACGTGCATATCCTTACCGTTCCGCCCTCAGCCTTTTTAGTAATACCGTGCTTGATAGCGTTCTCTACCAGCGGCTGGACCGTAAGCGGTGGGACCCGAAAATCCTTACACTGTATGGAATAGCACAAATTGAGCCGTTCTCTGAAACTCGCCTTCTCAATTTTCAGATAACACTCTACGTGCTCCATCTCCTGATCAAACGGAATAAGCTCCTCGCTCGTCAGCGAGTCTATATTTCTGCGGAGATATCGGGAAAAATCGATCGTAAGATATTTAGCCTGCCTCGGAGAGGTATCGCACATAGCCGCTATCGTTGAAAGCGTGTTATATACAAAATGAGGATTTATCTGCGAGAGCATAAGCGCGCGCTTTTGCGCCTGTAACGCCTTCTGTTTTTTTAGATAAATGCTCGTGTACATTATAAGGACGCTGACGGTAAATCCCACGTACGTAAAGGAAACGCCGTGAAACACATAGTCCAATACAAGTCCCACTGCGGGAAAGAGCGTGTAGATAAAGAATACCAAGCGATTCAGCTTTCCCGAGCTTCTGGCAAACAAAGCCATAAGAACGGCGGCAAAAAACGAAAGCATCGGAAAAAGCAGATACAAAAATCCCATCATAGCATCCTCGGTGCGAGTATAATGACCGCCCTCATCTATGTAGAAAGCGTATCCGAAGAACGCGTTTCCAATGCAAAACATAAGCGACAGTGCGCAAATCACACGCAACATGTTCAGCACGCAAACAGCGGCGCGGCTGTTTGAATAAAGGCTTGAGACGAGATATCCCATAAATCCGATGATAGCGAGATTTGACGCGCACGCCGAAACTGTGTCAGCCGTCAGCGTCACAGTATAAAGAGCGATGCGTCCCTCGCCTATCCAGCCTATTATATCAGCTATAAGAGCTACGGTCACCGATGACAGCAAAAGCAAGAAATTGGTAGCTCCTATTTTATTATCCGAAAGCTCTCCGATACACGCAACGAGTATTATAACGGTCACAATGAGCGCGAATGAATCAAGAGCAATATTTAGGTACGGCAATTGAATGCTTGGCATTTTTACGTTCCTTTCGTTTTATCAGTAAAACGCAAAAGCCATCTGTAAGACGAAAAATCCGTCTTACAGATGGCTTTTTATGTTATTCGTATTTAAGGGCGCACAAAAAGATGACAGTATTATCTGTCTGTCTGTCTGTCTGTCTGTCTGTCTGTCTGTCTGTCTGTCTGTCTGTCTGTCTGTCTGTCTGTCTGTCTGAAAATTATCGCAAATCCTGACATAAACGTCAACCCTTTTTCTGTTAATTTTTTATGTACAGAAGTATTATATCACAATATTTCCAAGAAATCAATAGCAAATATGAAAAGAGGCTGTCCCAAACAAAATTGTGACAGCCCCTTAAATATTAATTACTTGTTTATCTTGGGAAGGCTCGCTGCCGCAATAGACTGACCTACGCGACGGCTGCTCTCATCGGGAAGA